>CAZWUP010000105.1:0-8562 GCA_964637045.1 uncultured Porticoccaceae bacterium
GCGGTTCTTGTTGGGATGGATCTTCAGGGTGTGGTAGCGGTGCGCACTTTCGGACACCTCGGGACGGCCAGTGGCAGGCACCTTGTTCATTTCCGCCAGGATATGGAGGCGGGCCTGCTGGGCCTGCTCCAGAGCCAGCTCCATGATCTCCTCGGTGATGCCCTCGATTTTGATATCCATCTGCAGGGCGGTCACGCCCTTGGCGGTACCGGCGACCTTGAAATCCATATCGCCGAGGTGGTCTTCGTCACCCAGGATGTCGGTGAGCACGGCAAAGCCGTTGTCTTCCTTCACCAGGCCCATGGCGATACCGGCCACCGGCGCCTTGAGGGGCACCCCGGCATCCATCAACGCCAGACTGGTGCCACACACCGATGCCATGGAGCTGGAGCCGTTGGATTCGGTGATTTCCGACACCACGCGAATGGCGTAGGGAAAGTCGTCCTGGGACGGCAGCACGGCGGCGATACCCCGGCGCGCCAGGCGCCCGTGCCCCACTTCGCGGCGGCCGGTAAAGCCCACCCGTCCGCACTCCCCCACCGAGTAGGGAGGGAAGTTGTAGTGGAGCATGAAGTTGTCCTTGCGCTCTCCTTCCAGGGCATCGATGATCTGGGCGTCCCGCATGGAACCCAGGGTGGCGGCGACGATGGCCTGGGTTTCACCCCGGGTGAACAACGCGGTGCCGTGTACCTTGGGCAGAATGCCCACCTGGATACTGATGGGGCGCACCGTGCGGTTGTCGCGGCCATCGATGCGGGGCTGGCCGGCGATGATGCGGCCGCGGACAATTTTCTTTTCCAGCTTTTTGAACGCGTCGGAGACGTCTTCGGCACTGATGCCGGCGTCATCGTTGGCCAGGGACTCCACCGCCTCGGTGCGCAGGGCGTTGATCTGGTTGACCCGGGCCTGCTTGTCGGTGACCTGGTAGGCGTCTTCCAGACGGCCGGCGACGGCATTCTTGAGGGCCTGGGTGAGTTCGACGTTGGCGCTGGCAGCCTGCCAATCCCAGCGGGGCTTGCCCACTTCGCTCACCAGCTGGTCGATGACCTGGATGGCAGCCTGCATTTCCTGGTGGGCAAACAGCACGGCGCCCAGCATCAGGTCTTCCGGCAGCTCCTTGGCTTCGGACTCCACCATCAGCACCGCGTCGCGGGTGCCAGCCACCACCATGTCCAGGGCGGATGTCTTGAGGTCGGAATAGTTGGGGTTGAGCAGGTAGCCCTGGTCCTGACTGTAGCCGACCCGGGCCGCGCCAATGGGGCCATTGAAGGGGATGCCGGAGATGGCCAGAGCCGCGGAGGTGCCCAGCAGGGAAGCGATATCGGGATCGATATCCTTGTCCGCGGAGAGCACGGTACAGATCACCTGGACTTCATTCTTGAAGCCAGCGGGGAACAGCGGGCGAATGGGGCGGTCGATCAGCCTGCAGGTCAGGGTTTCCTTTTCGCTGGGACGGCCTTCACGCTTGAAGAAGCCGCCGGGAATCTTGCCCGCGGCGTAGGACTTTTCCTGGTAGTTGACGGTAAGGGGGAAGAAATCCTGACCCTGCTTGGCGGTTCTGGCACCGACCACGGTACAGAGTACGCTGGTATCCCCCATGCTGCACAACACAGCGCCCGTCGCCTGACGCGCGATGCGCCCGGTCTCCAGGGTCACCCTGTGTTTGCCATACTGGAACGTTTTGATTACGGGATTCACTAGTTTTTCACCTTTTTAAACAAAGACGGCTCCCTGGGAGCCGTCTGAATGGATTAACGACGCAGACCCAGCTTCTTGATGAGCTCGGCATAGCGCTCGGCATCTTTGGCCTTCAGGTAATCCAGCAGTTTGCGGCGCTGATTGACCATGCGGATCAGGCCACGGCGAGAGTGATGGTCTTTTTTGTGACCTTCGAAGTGACCCTGAAGTTTATTGATGTTTGCCGTCAGCAGCGCTACCTGAACCTCGGGGGAACCGGTGTCGCCTTGCGCGCGGGCAAAGTCATTCTTGATTGCGTCTTTTTCAACAGCTGAAAGTGCCATGGTACTAACTCCAATATGCAGTGATGAATTCAGGGCTGTCCGCGCATATTTACAGACACCCTAATTTGGGCCCGATATGGGCCAAATAGGTTTAACCTGACAGCGCGCCGCCGGGCTGATCTTCGACGATCAGCCGACGCGGCGCCAATCGGCCATCCTCGAGGACTTCGCCGAGGCCCAAAAACCGGCCGTCGTCTTCGAAGACGCGCACTATATCGCCTTCCGCGCCGTCGCGGTAGGCCCCGCCGGCAACCACGGGTTGGCCGCGGCGGAAATACCAGGCGGTGTGACCGTCCAGATGCACCGCCAGCAGGTGGTCGACAGCGATGTCCACCGGCTTCAACAGCGCATCCAGGGCCTCGACTCCGCCTGCTTCCCTGAGCTGCTGCAATTGCTCCAGGGTGGTGGCATCGGCAACGTCGAAACCGGCAACCGACGTGCGGCGCAGACGAGCCACATGGGCGCCGCAGCCCAGTTCGCGGCCCAAGTCTTCCGCCAGGGAGCGCACATAGGTGCCCTTGCTGCAGCGGATCTCCATGCCCGCCTCCCCTCTGGGCCCGGGGCGAAAGGCGGCCAGTTCATAGCTGTAGATGGTCACCGGCCGCGGCTTGCGCTCCACCTCGATCCCCTGGCGGGCCAGCTTGTAAAGGGGCTGGCCGTCTCTCTTCAGGGCTGAGTACATGGAGGGAACCTGGAGGATATCCCCCCGGAACCCGGCCATGGCGGCGGCAACCTGTTCGCGGGTCAGGCCGCTGGCGTCCTGTTCGGCAATCACTTCACCATCGCCATCGCCGGTAGTGGTGGTAACGCCGAAGCAGAAGGTGGCGCTGTAGGCCTTGTCCGCATCCAGCAGGTACTGGGTGAACTTGGTGGCCTCGCCGAAGCACACCGGCAGCACCCCGGTGGCCAGGGGGTCCAGGCTCCCGGTATGACCGGCCTTGGCCGCATCGAACAGGTGCCGGACCCGCTGCAGGGCGCCATTGGAACTGAGGCCCGCGGGCTTGTCCAGCAACAGGATGCCGCTCACCCCGCGGCCGCGCTTGCGCCGCCCCAACTAGTCTTCCTCGCCGTCGTGACGGGCCCGGTCCTGGGACACGGCCTTGTCGATCAGTGCCGACAGGTGCTGGGCGCGCTCACCGCTGCCGTCGTAGAAAAACTTGAGACTGGGCACGATTCGCAGGCGGATCACCTTGGACAATTGGCTGCGCAAAAAGCCCACCGCGTGATTGAGCACTGCCACCGCCTCGGTGGCCTGAGCACTGTCCTTGCCCTCGACAAAGTTGACAAAAACCCTGGCGGCAGCGAGATCCCGGCTCACCTCAACGGCGGTGATATTGACGATACCCAGACGCGGGTCCCGCATTTCGTCGCGGATCAGCTGGGCCAGCTCCCGCTGCAGGGCGTCGGCGACCCGCTCGGTGCGACTGTAGTCTTTTGGCATGGCAGTCGGCGCGGGCTCAGAGCTTCCGCGCCACCTCCTTCACGTCGTAGACTTCGATCTGATCGCCGGGTTTGACATCGTTGTAGTCCTTGACGCCAATACCGCACTCAGTGCCGCTGCGCACCTCGTTGACATCGTCCTTGAAGCGGCGCAGGGACTCCAGGGAGCCCTGGTAGATAACCACGCTGTCCCGCAGCACGCGAATGGGCTTGGCCTTGTACACGGTGCCCTCGGTGACGATACAGCCGGCGATCTGGCCAAACTTGGGTGAGCTGAACACGTCGCGAACCTCGGCGATACCCACGATTTCCTCGCGAATCTCGGGGGACAACATGCCGGACAGGGCGGCCTTGACGTCGTCCAGCAGGTTGTAGATCACGCTGTAGTAGCGGATCTCCACCCCTTCCTGTTCCGCCAGTTTGCGGGCATTGGTCTCGGCGCGAACGTTGAAGCCCATGATCACCGCACCTGAGGTGATCGCCAGGTTGATATCGGATTCGTTGAGGCCACCAACCCCGGAGGACACCACGGTGACCCCCACTTCGTCGCTCTGGATCGCCGCCAGGGAGGCAAGGATGGCTTCGAGGGAGCCGCGCACATCCGCCTTGACCACCACCGGCAGGGTTTTCTTGCCCACGGCTTCGCCAAAGGAGGCAAACATATTTTCCAGCTTTGATGCCTGCTGACGGGCCATGCGCTCTTCCCGCGCCTTCTGTTGGCGCAGCTCGGCGATTTCCCGGGCCTTGCGCTCGTCAGCCACCACCATAAATTCGTCGCCGGCATCCGGGGGGTTGTCGAGACCGACGATCTCTACGGGGATGGACGGCCCGGCTTCGGCGACGGACTTGCCGTTTTCGTCGCTCATGATGCGCACCCGGCCGACACTCTCTCCAGCCAGCACCAGGTCACCCTTGCGCAGGGTGCCCTCCTGCACCAATGCGGTGGCGACCACGCCGCGGCCCTTTTCCATCCGCGCCTCGACGATGACGCCCTTGGCGGGAATATCCTTGGACGCGGTCAGCTCAAGCATTTCCGCCTGCAGCAGTACCGCCTCGAGAAGCTGGTCGATGCCCTCGCCGGTGTGGGCGGAGACCTTGACGAACATGGAGTCGCCCCCCCACTCCTCGGGGATCACATCCTTGGCGGACAGCTCGTTGGTCACCCGCTCCGGATCGGCGGACTCCTTGTCCATCTTGTTGATGGCCACCACCAGGGGGACCCCGGCAGCCTTGGCGTGCTGGATGGCCTCCTCGGTCTGGGGCATCACGCCATCGTCGGCGGCCACCACCAGGATCACCACATCGGTGGCCTTTGCACCCCGGGCCCGCATCGCGGTGAAGGCGGCGTGGCCGGGGGTGTCGAGAAAGGTCACCATGCCCCTGGGGGTATCCACATGGTAGGCACCAATATGCTGGGTGATGCCGCCAGCCTCGCCGGACGCCACCCGGGTCTTGCGGATGTGGTCCAGCAGGGAGGTTTTGCCGTGGTCGACGTGGCCCATCACGGTCACCACCGGAGCGCGGGGCTCCAGGTTGCCCTGTTGGGTACGGGCGATTTCCTGAATCAGCTGTTGCTCGATACTGTCAGCGGCCACTGGCACCGGGCGGTGGCCCAGCTCGGTGGTCACCAGCACGGCGGTGTCCTGGTCGATGGGCTGGTTGATGGTGGCCATGGTGCCCATTTTCATCAGCTCGCGGATAACCACGGCAGCCTTGAGCGACATCTTCTGGGCCAGGTCGCTGACCGTGATGGTGTCGGGGATTTCCACATCGTAGGTGATTTTTTCCGTCGGCTTTTTAAACACGTGTTTGTTGGCTACTCGTACTGGTGGAAGTCCGGATTTGAGACGGGGCTTGGCACTGTCGTCCTCCACCTCATCGATCAACAGGTCACCGGGGCGCTTTTTGCGTCCCTTGAGATCCTTGGTTTTGACTTTTTTCTTGGGCTTGTCGTCGTCTTCGGTATCTTCGCGAAGCTTCTTTTTCGCCAGCCGGTGATGGGCCTGCTCTGGGGTCTCGTTCTCGGGTACGCCCGCAGCGGCGGGGGCGGGAGCAGCCTGCTCGGCCTCCTTGGCGGCGCTAAGGCGCTCTTCCTCCTGCTTCAGGGCCTCCTCTTCCTCGGCCTTGCGGCGGTTATAGGCAGCGAGGCGCTTGGCCTCGATGTCATCCACCAGCCGGGAGCGGGTAAAGGGTGTTGCCGGGGGGGCTGGCTCTTTAGCGACAGCTTCCTGAGCGGCGGCATCCCCGGCATCATCTTCCCCGTGGACGACAGTGTCATCGACCTCCGGCGGAGCTTCTGCCTGCTCCTCGGGCTCTGGCACAACGGGCTCGGGGGCCTTGACCTCTGCCGGAGCTTCCGCCACGGGCTCAGGAGTGGGCTGCGGCGCCACATCCTGCTCGACGGGCAGGGTCTCGACATCGACCTGGTCGTCCACTTCGCTGCGCTTGACATAGGTGCGCTTCTTGCGGATTTCCACATTGACGGTTTTTTTGGCGCCGGTCTTCAGGGTGCTGACCGTTTTGCGGCGCAGAGTAATCTTGCTGGGCTCGGCCGAGGGCTTGTCACCGTGCAGGCTCTTGAGGTAGGCCAGCAACTGCTGCTTCTCACTATCGGTGACTGTTTGATCAGCCTTGGTATGTTTCAACCCGGCCTCGGCCATCTGCTTGAGCAGACGGTCCACGGACGCCCCAACCACGTCGGCCAGTTGACTCACGGTAACTTCAGCCATGCATATTCCTCTATGTTTCTCTCTTACCCGCCAGCTATGTGTAAGGCCCTGGGGCCCTTACTCCTCGGAGAACCAGGGAGCTCTGGCAGTCATGATCAGTTCCGCGGCGCGCTCGGCGTCAATTCCGGGGATATCGAGAAGATCATCAACGGATTGTTCCGCCAGGTCCTCCATGGTGCAAATCCCCGCCGCCGCCAGTTTGTGGGCGAGGGTGGAATCCATGCCGTCCATGGTCAACAAGTCGTCCGCGGGCCCGGAACCGGCCAACCCTTCCTCGGTGGCCAGGGCCATGGTCAGCAGGGCGTCCTTGGCCCTGGCGCGCAACTCCACGGCCAGCTCCTCGTCGAAGCCGTCGATGGCCAGCATCTCCTCCAGGGGGACATAGGCCACTTCCTCCACCGAACTGAAGCCCTCTTCCACCAGCACGGCGGCAAACTCTTCGTCGATATCGAGATATTTGACGAAGGTATCCACCAGGGAGCCCGCTTCGGCCTCGTGCTTGGCCTCGGCATCCTCGGTGCTCATCACATTGATCTTCCAGCCGGTGAGCTCCACCGCCAGGCGCACGTTCTGACCACTTTTGCCAATGGCCTGCGCCAGGTTGTCGGCGGCCACCGCCACATCCATGGCGTGGGCGTCTTCATCGACGACGATGGACTCCACGTCCGCGGGGGACATGGCGTTGATCACCAGCTGTGCCGGGTTGTCGTCCCAAAGCACAATGTCGATGCGCTCGCCATCCAGCTCGTTGGACACCGCCTGAACCCGGGCGCCGCGCATCCCCACGCAGGCTCCGACCGGGTCGATGCGACCGTCGTTGGTCTTGACCGCAATCTTGGCCCTGGAACCTGGATCCCGGGCAGCGCCGCGGATTTCGATGACTTCCTCGGCAATTTCCGGCACTTCGATGGTGAACAGTTCGATCAACATTTCGTTGCAGGCCCTGCTGAGCAACAGCTGGGGGCCGCGATTCTCGGGGCGGATTTCCTGAAGGATAGTCCTGATCCGGTCGCCGACGCGGAACACTTCGCGACCCACCAACTCGCCCCTTGGCAACAGGCCTTCCGCGTTGTTGCCGAGATCCACAATGATGTGGTCGCGGGTCACCTTCTTGACGGTGCCACTGATCAAATGACCAACCTGGGGGCGGTACTGATCGGCGATCATGGCGCGCTCTGCGTCGCGAACCTTCTGCACGATCACCTGCTTGGCGGTCTGGGCGGCGATGCGGCCAAAGCCGATATTTTCCACCTGCTCTTCGAAGATGTCGCCGACCTTGAGGCTTGGGTCCTTTTCCGCCGCCTCTTCCGTGGTGAGTTCGGTACCCAGCTCGGCAAGGACATCGTCGGCCACCACCAGCCACCAACGATAGGTGTCGTAGTCGCCGGTCTTGCGGTCTATCACCACCCGGATATTGGCCTCTTCGTCGTAGCGCTTTCTGGTGGCGGTGGCCAGGGCCTCCTCAATGGCCTCGAAAATGAGTTCCTCGGAGACGCCCTTCTCATTGGAGACGGCTTCGGCAACCATCAGGATTTCTTTGTTCATTTATCAGCCTCATCTAAAACTGGCCCGAAGCGGGCGACCACATTTGCCTTGTCGATAGACTCAACGGGGAAAAGAAATTCATGACCGTCGCACCTGAGCACCACCTCGTCACCCTCGGTGCCCACCAGCAGGCCCTTGTACCTGCGGCGGCCCTCGTAGGGCGCGCGAAGCCTGATACTGATGGTCTCCCCGGCAAACCTGGTGTAATGGTCAAGGGTGAACAGCGGCCGCTCCATGCCAGGGGAGGACACTTCGAGGGTGTATTCCGTATTGATGGGATCTTCCACATCGAGCACGCTGCTCACCTGGCGACTGACCCGCTCGCAGTCCTCGAGTTGCACCCCATCTTCCTTCTCTATATAGATCCGCAGGGTGCTGCCACGGCCAGAAGTCAGCTCGATACCCCACAATTCACAGCCCATGGCGGTGACGACGGGTTCAAGCATTTCCAGCAGCTTGGTCTGTTTTGTTCCTGAGCTCACGTAGGCAACACCATTAAAAAAAGGGCCAGCGGCCCATATCGTTTCCAGCGGCGTGTAGGCCACCTAGCAAAAAGCCCCTTGGTGTAGGGGCTTTTAACGCCGCGCAAAAAAGCGCCATTGATTACTTGGTCAGAGACTGTGGAGTGCGACTACATATGCAACCCTTAACTGCCTAAACCAAATTTATAACCGGGGCAGGATTTGAACCTGCGACCTTCAGCGGCTGCGCCGGATGATGGTCGAGCCCGATCGTCGGGCCTCCCTTAAAACGCTTTTCCAAATTGGTAGCGGGGGCAGGATTTGAACCTGCGACCTTCAGCGGCTGCGCCGGATGATGGTCGAGCC
>CAZWUP010000105.1:8662-8741 GCA_964637045.1 uncultured Porticoccaceae bacterium
CGGGCCTCCCTTAAAACGCTTTTCCAAATTGGTAGCGGGGGCAGGATTTGAACCTACGACCTTCGGGTTATGAGCCCGA
>CAZWUP010000106.1:0-8731 GCA_964637045.1 uncultured Porticoccaceae bacterium
GCAGGCGGAGAAAGGGGCGGCGGTGATCCTGCCGCAAATGGGGCGGGTAGTGGGCGGCGAGAAACTCCCGCAGGCGCTGGCGGAAGTCGGTGTCGGAAAGCTGGTTGAAATCCATGGTCACCTCTCAGGGTTCAGGGCGAGGAAGCGGCGGCGGTGGGCGGTGGCGGTGCCCAGCCAGCCCGCCAGTTGCATGGCGCCACGCAGGTAGGGACCGATGCCGGTCTCCTCGGTAAAGCCCATGGCGCCGTGCAGTTGGACGGCGGTGCGGGCGGCGGTGAGGGCGGTGTCGCCACAGCGGGCCTTGGCGGCGCTGATGGCGGCCAGGGTGGCCGGGCTGTCGGGATCACTGGCCCAGGCGCGGGCGGCGTGGCGCCAGCTGGCGTTGGCCAGCAGGACGGCGGTGCGCTGGTCCACGCAGCGGTGCTGCACGCTCTGGAAGGAGCCAATGGGGCGCTCGAACTGGACCCGCTCGTTGACGTAGGCGATGGTTTTGGCGAGGACGCCACTGGCGAGGCCGGCGAGCTGGGCGGCCCCCGCCACCCGCCCGGTCTCCAGGGCCCGGGCGAGGGCCAGGTGGGCACTGTCGCCCCGCAGCAGCACGCTTTCAGCGGCCACCGGGGTATCGGCAAAACTGACCGCCGCCAGGGCGGTGAGGCCGCCGGCCTGGGGAGTCAGGGTCACCCCGGGGGCGTCGGCGTCCACCAGGGCGAGCAGGGTGTCGCCGCCGGCGCTGGCGCTGACCACCAGCAGACTGTCGTCCTCCACCGCCGGGACAAAGCACTTGTCGCCCCGCAGGCGGCCAGCTGTCAGGGTGGTGGCCGGGAGGGGGATATCGAGGCCGCCCGGGGCCTCCTGCCAGGCCAGGGCCACGGTGCGCTCGCCCCCCAGGATGGCCGCCGCCAGCCGTTCCGCCGCGGCGCAACCGTCGCTGCAGTGGGCGAGGAGGGCGCCCGGCAGCAGGGCCGCGGCCACCACCGGCTCGGGCACCAGGCCGCGGCCCAGGGCTTCCGCCAGAGCCGCCGCCTCCACCGCGGTCAGGCCGGCACCGCCGTGGTGTTCCGGGACCAGCAGGCCCAGCCAGCCAAGCTCGGCCATCTGCCGCCACAGGTCGCGGTCCACCCGCTGGGACTCGGCGATGGCCAGCCGCGGCGGGCGGCTGCCGTAGTGTTCGGCGATAAAGCCGTTGGCGCTGTCGACCAGCAGGCCGGTGATGTCGTCGGCGGGGGGAGTCATGGACTGGCGCTTCCTCTTGACAGGTTATTTTGATTGGCAGCCCCCTCCGCCCTTGACAGCGGGGCGTGGCTGCGAAAAACTTACGAACCGTCAGTTTATCGGCACTGAACCCGGTTTGCCAAGGGGCGGGGTGGCCAAAGGGGCAAGGTTTTTCTCTGCCGCCGGGGCGATCACAACAATGACGTCATAAATCACAGGGGTTATACCATGGTCAGAGGTCTGGAACCGGGGCGCCGCGTCGCCCTGATTATCAACGAAATGCAGCGGGGCACCGTGGACGCCGGGCTGACGGATTTTCCCGGCCTCGCCGAACAGGCCGCGAGCCGTGGCATTGTCGCCGCCATCGCCGCCCTTGCCGATACCTTCCGGGCTGCGGGACTGCCGGTGGTCCACGCCCACATCGCCCACCGGCCGGACTATGCCGACCTGCCCCTCACCAGCCTGATCATGGCCCGCTCCAAGCGCAACGGCCGCCAGCAGGAGGGCAGTGAAGATGCCGAGCCCATGCCCGGCCTCGAACCCCAGGCGGGGGATATCGTCCACCACCGGGGCTACAGTCTGATCGCCTTCCACGGCACCGACCTGGACACCCGGCTGCGGCACATGGGCATCGACACCCTGGTGATTACCGGGGTGTCCACCAATATCGCCATCCCCGGCCTCGCCCTGTACGCTGCCGACATGGGCTATCAGGTGGTGGTGCCCGAGGACTGCATCGCCGGCGCCAGCGCCGAGACCCATGCCTTCGTGGTCGCCAACCTGTTGCCCCTGTACGCCAACCTGGCCACCCGTGCCCAGGTTGTCGAGGCCCTGCAAGGCCGCCCCTGAGGACAGCTTCCCGAGGGGCGGGTTTCAACGATAACCGAGGAAAATGCCATGAGCGATCTGCACACCGTTGGCCTGGGCTTGCCCTGGGAAGAACTCAACGTCGGCCGCGCCTTCAAAACCGTGGGCCGCACCATTACCGAGACCGACCTGGTCAATTTCGTCGGCGTCTCCGGGATGTTCGAGGAGCTGTTCACCAATGTGGAGGTGAGCAGGGAGGAGGGCGCCATTCAGGGTGGCCGCCTGGTGCCCGCCGCCCTGGTCTACGCGGTGGCGGAGGGCCTGTTGATCCAGGGATCCCTGCAGGGGGTGGGGTTTGCGTTTCTGGGCATGGAGCTGGATGTGAAAGGCCCGGTCTTTGTCGGCGACACCCTCCACGTGCGCTGCGAGGTTACCGAATCCCGCCCCAGCAAGGGGCGCCCGGGGATGGGCCTGGTGCGCACCCGCAACCAGGTGGTCAAGCAGGACGGCAGCATCGCCCTGGTCTACACCCCGCTGCGCCTGCTCAAGGGGAGGGCGGCCCATGGCGGTTGAGCACCTTCCCGCCAGCGCCATCCTCCGGGGTTGCCGGGGATGACCATCAGCCTGCCGCCACCCCCCGACTTCGCCGCCATCGCCCGCGCCCTGCCGGCGGGGGCCCATATCGTGCTGCACTCGGCCTTCGCCGAGCCCGGCCTGCTGGCGGGGCAATTGTTCGACCACCTGGAGCTGCTGCGGGGCGTCACCCTCCACAACCTGATGTCCTTTGCCGAGCCGGCCTATGCGGCCCCCGACATCGCCGCACAGATTCATATCGAGACCTTTTTCCCCGGCCCCGGCCTGCGCCGGGCCGTCAACCAGGGCTTGGTGCAGATTCGCCGCTGCGCCCTGTCGGACATCCCCAGACTCTTCGCCGCTGGTGCCCTGGGCGCCGATCTGCTGCTCCTCCAGGTCTCACCGCCGGATGACCGGGGCCGGGTTTCCCTGGGTATCTCCGTCGACTACATGCCCGAGGTCATCGCCCGCCGCCCGGTGATCGTCGCCCAGCTCAACCCCAATATGCCCTTTACTTCGGGCCAGTCCACCCTGCCCCTGGCGGCTATCGACTACCTGGTGGAGGCGGAGTCGCCCCTGCTGGAGCTGCCTCTGGCGGCGGCGGACGCCATCGACACCGCCATCGCCCGCCAGGTGGCGGGGCTGATCCGCGACGGGGATGTGATCCAGGCCGGCATCGGCGCCCTGCCGGATGCGGTGCTCGCCAACCTCGGCCACCTCCGGCACCTGGGTGCCCACAGCGGCATCCTCACCAGCGCCTGGCGGCCCCTGCTGGAGAGCGGGGTGGTGGACAACAGTACCAGGCGCGACTACCCGGGCCTGTGCACCACCACCATGGCCGGCGGCGATGCCGGGTTCTACCGCTATCTGCACCGCCACCCGGCCATCCATTTTGCGCCGGTGTCGGTGACCCATGCTCCGGCCACCCTGGCGGCGGTGGCGCGTCTGTGCGCCATCAATTCGGTGCTCCAGCTCGACCTGGGGGGGCGGGCCAATGCCGAGAGCGCCGGCGGGCGGGTGATCGCCAATCCCGGCGGCCTGCCGGATTTCGCCAATGGCGCCCGGGCGGCACCCGGGGGCAGGAGCATCGTCGCCCTGCGCTCCAGCTTCAGCAACGGCCAGATCAGCAACATCGTCCCCAGTCTGGGGGAGGGCGCCACCGTCACCCTGGAGGCCAGCGCCATCGATTACGTAGTGACCGAATACGGGGTGGCCGCCATCGGCGACAAGGGCCCCGAAGCCCGGGCCCAGGCCCTGCTGGCCATCGCCCACCCCGACCATCGCGAGGCCCTGGCCAGGGCGTGGCGGGATGGTGCGTAGTGGCAGGTCGCCGCTGCTCCGGCCTGCACCGCGGTGGGTTGCCACCAGGACCCGCAACGTAAAACGCAAAACTCAAACAACAGGTAAGCGCATGACCGATTCACTACAGGACGCCGCCCTCGACCATATGGCCCGCGCCGAGGCCGGGGTGGCGGATATCCCCGAGCTCGCCGGGGTACAGGCCGACACCGGGATCAACAGCATTGCCGTTATCGGTGCCGGCACCATGGGTGGCGGCATCGCCATGAACTTCCTCAATATCGGCCTGCCGGTGGTGATTCTGGAAACCGCCCGGGAGGCCCTCGACCGGGGCCTGGCAGCGATCCGCGCCAACTATCAGCGCTCGGTGAGCAGGGGCAAACTCAGCCAGGACCAGCTGGAGGCGCGCCTCGCCCTGCTGCGGGGCACCCTGGACTACGCCGACCTGGCCGGCGCCGACCTGGTGGTCGAGGCGGTGTTCGAGGACATGGCGGTGAAAAAAGCCGTGTTCGGCCGCCTCGCCCAGCTGGTCCGTCCCGGCGCCATCCTCGCCACCAACACCTCGTTCCTCGATATCGCCGAGATCGCCGCCGTCACCCGGGAGCCGAGCCGGGTGCTGGGCATGCACTTTTTTTCCCCGGCCAATGTCATGCCCCTGCTGGAGGTGGTGCGCACCCCCCACACCGCGGCGCCGGTGCTCAGGGCGGTGCTCGACCTGGGGGTGCGGATCGGCAAGATTCCGGTGCTGGTGGGCAACTGCCACGGCTTTGTCGGCAACCGGGTGGTGGTGCGCCGCAAGGAGCAGGGCCAGGCCCTGATCCTGGAGGGCGCCATGCCCTGGCAGGTGGATCGGGTGCTCACCGAGTTCGGCTTTCCCATGGGTCCCTTCGCCATGTCCGATTTCGCCGGCCTGGATATCGGCTGGAACCCGGCCACCTCCGCGGGCGCCACCATCGTCGAGCGCCTCTGCGAGCAGGGCCGCCGCGGCCGCAAGACCGGCGCCGGCTACTACGACTACGACAGCGCCGGCGCGGCGACACCCTCGCCCCTGGTGGCGGAGCTGATCCGCGGCTTTGTCGCCGAGCACCGCCTGCCCACCCGGGAGATTGGCGACGGGGAGATTCTCGAGCGCTGCCTGTACCCGATGATCAACGAAGCCTGCCGGGTGCTGGAGGAGGGCATCGCCCTGCGGGCCGCCGACGTGGATGTGATCCTGGTCAACGGTTACAGCTTTCCCCGCCGTCTCGGCGGCCTGACCTGGCACGCCGACAGCCTGGGCCTGGACAGGGTACTGGCGGTGATGCGCAAGCTCCACCACCAGCTCGGCGACACCATGAAACCCGCGGCCCTGCTCGAACGCCTGGTGGCCGAGGGTGGCCGCCTCAGCGATGTGGGCGCCACAACAGCCAACAACGACGGAGAAACCCCATGACCAGCCATGTCCTGCTCAGCCGGGAAGACAACCTTGCCGTGCTCACCCTCCACAAGCCCGAGAGCCGCAACGCCCTCGGCGCCGAGATGCAGGAGGAATTGATCGACCACCTGGAGGCCCTGGGCCGCGACCCGGCTTGTGGGGCCATCGTGCTCACCGGTCACGGCGAGCATTTTTGTTCCGGTGGCGACCTCAACAATATGCGCGCCGAGCGCACCCTGGCCTTCAGCCGCGACAAGATGGCGGTTGGGGCGCGCATCGCCCGGGCGCTGATGGCCGGTCCCAAGCCGGTGATCGCCGCGGTGGAGGGCTTTGCGGTGGGTGCCGGCATCTCCCTGGCGGCGGGCTGCGACTATGTGGTGGCCGCCGACAACGCCCTGTTCATCTCCGCCTTCGGCAAGGTGGGCATCCTCCCGGATATCGGTCTGCTGTGGTCCCTCACCCAGCGCATCGGCATCGGCCAGGCCAAGTACATGATCGCCTCCGCCCGCAAGGTGGGCGGTGGGGAGGCCCACCGCCTGGGCCTGGTGGACCAGCTGGTGGCCCCGGGCCAGGCCCTGGCCGCGGCCACCGCGGTGGCCCGGGAGTTCACCAATACCGCGCCCCTGCCGGGGACACTGATGAAGGCCGCCTACGCCCGCGGCATGAACAGCCTGGAGGACGCCCTGCGCTTCGAGCTGGACAACCAGCCGGCTCTCTACGCCAGCCGCGACCACCGGGAGGCGGTGGCCGCCTTCTTCGACAAACGCCAGCCCGAATTCAAGGGGTTCTGAGATGGCCATCAATTACCACCAGCTAATGTCCCTGCGCATCCCCGAGGTGCGCCAATCCTACAGCCACCGGGACTCCCTGCTCTACGCCCTGAGCCTGGGCCTGGGGAACGACCCCCTCGACCCGCGCCAGCTACCCTATGTCTACGAGGGCGAGCAGCGCTGCCTGCCCACCTTCGGCACCGTGCTCGGCCACCCCGGTCTGTGGCTGCGGGATCTGGACACCGGGGTGGACTGGGTCAAGGCTCTCCACGCCCAGCAGGAACTGATCCTCCACCACAGCCTGCCCGCGGCCGCCAATGTCCTCGGCCAACAGCAAATCGTCGAGGTGGTGGACCGGGGCGAGGGCCGCGGCGCCATGATCGTCTGGCAGCGGCGCATCATCGACACTGACCGCGACCTGCACCTGTGCACCGTCAACCAGTACATGCTGGCCCGCGGCGACGGTGGCTTCGGCGGCCCGCCGCGCACCCTGCCGGCGGTGGTGGAGCTGCCGGCGGGGGCGCCGGACATTCAGGTGGAGATCCGCTCTTCGCCGCAGATGGCCCTGCTCTACCGCCTCAACGGCGACTGGAACCCCCTCCACGCCGACCCCGAGGTGGCGCGCAAGGCCGGCTTTGACCGGCCCATCCTCCACGGCCTGGCCACCTGGGGGCTGGCGGCCACCGCGGTGCTCGACAGGGTGTGCGATTTCGACCACACCCGCATCGCCTCGGTGTTCGGCCGCTTCACCACCCCGGTCTACCCCGGCGAGACCTTCCGGGTCGACATCTGGCGGGAGCCCACCCGGGTGCTGTTCCGGGTGGTTGCCGTGGAGCGGGATGTGATCGCCCTCAACAATGGCCTGATCGGCCTGCGCTGACCCTTTAACCCACAGGAAAATGTGATGAATCCCGGAGAAAGCAACGCAGTCATTACCGGCATCGGCCAGTCCCAGGTGGGGCGCCGGCTGATGCGCAGCGGCCTGGACCTTACCGCCGAGGCGGCCCTGGCCGCCATTGGCCACGCCGGCCTCAGTGTGGAAGATATCGACGGCCTGTCCTCCTGGCCGGGCAAGCTGGCGGACAACCCGGGGATGTCGCCGGTGTCGGTGTCTGAGGTCAAGGAGGCCCTGGGGTTGCGCCTGAACTGGTTCAACGCCGGCATGGAAACCGCCGGTCAGCTGGGCGGCGTATTCAACGCCATTATGGCGGTGGCCACCGGCCAGGCCCGCCATGTGCTGTGTTACCGCACCCTGATCGAGTCCTCCATCCAGGGCATGGCCCGCCGCGGCGCGTCCCACGGCAGCCTCGACACCCGCCTCGGCGACCACCTCCAGTATTTGATTCCCTACGGCCCCTCGGCGAGCAATTGGACCGGGGTGTTCGCCCAGCGCTACTGCCACGACCACGGCCTGACCCGGGAGCAGCTGGGCCAGGTGGCGGTGACCCTGCGCGCCAACGCCCGGAAAAACCCGGTTGCGGTGTATCAGGAGCCCCTGACCCTGGAGGACTACCTGGCGGCGCGGATGATCTCCACCCCCCTGTGTCTGTACGACTGCGACGTGCCCATCGACGGCGCCACGGCGATCATCGTTTCCGCCCGGGATGCCTGTGGGGGGCTGGCCAACCCGCCCCTCACCGTGGAGGCCTTCAGCGGCGCCCACCGGGAGCGGGACAGCTGGTACCAGCGCCCCGACCTCACCACCATGGCCGCCCACGATGCCGGCGCCGCCCTCTGGCAGCGCACCCGGCTGACCCCGGCGGATGTGGACATCGCCCAGGTCTACGACGGTTTCAGCATCTATGTGCCGATGTGGCTCAACGCCCTGCAACTGGTGGCCGCCAAGGACACCGGGGCCTTCCTCGCCGAGGGCGGCCACAGCCTGGCGGGCCGGCTGCCCATCAATACCGGCGGCGGCCAGCTCTCCGCCGGTCGCCTGCACGGCTTCGGTCACCTCCACGAGGCCTGTGTCCAGCTGTGGGGCCTGGGGGGGGAGCGCCAGGTGAACAAACACCTGGAGGTGGCCGCGGTGGGTGTCGGCGGTGGCCCCCTCGGCGGCTGCATGCTGCTGTCCAGACACAACTGAGTGAGGAGATCGACCATGGAACAACCGCGAATTTTGCCCCTGGTGACCGAGGACAACGCCTATTTCTGGACCTCGGGTCAGCACGGGGAGCTGCACATTCTGCGCTGCCGCAGCTGTGGCTACTACATCCACGAGTACTCGCCCCTGTGCCCCCGGTGCCGGGGCCGGGAGATAGCCCCCGAGGCAGTGTCCGGCCGCGCCGTGGTGGCCAGCTTCACCATCAATCACCAGCCCTGGCTGCCCGGCATGCAGGTGCCCTATGTCTACGCCATCGTCGAACTGGCGGAGCAGGAGGGCCTGCGCCTGACCACCAATATCGTCAACTGCGACCCCAGTGAGGTCGCCATTGGCGATCCGGTGAGCGTCGCCTTCCAGCACTACGACGATGTCTGGCTGCCGGTGTTTGAGAGGGTGGGGCCTTGAGTTGCACGTTTCACGTTGCACGTGATTGCAGTGACGCCAAGCCTCGGCGGGTTTCAGTGTTTTGTTGGCGGCAACCCGGTGCTGGCCGGGCTGACTCCCACGGCCCACGTGAAACGTGAAACGTGCAACGTGCAACTCAGCACCCCC
>CAZWUP010000107.1:0-8680 GCA_964637045.1 uncultured Porticoccaceae bacterium
CGCCATCGCCCACGAATTTCCCGAACTGCCGATCCAGATCGGCGGCGGCATCCGCACCATGGCCACCATCGAGTCCTATCTGGAGGCCGGGGTCAACTACGTCATCCTGGGCACCGCGGCGGTCAAGAACCCCACCTTTGTGGAAGAGGCCTGTCTGCATTTTCGCGGCCATATCATTGTCGGCCTGGACGCCAGGGACGGTATGGTGGCCATCGATGGCTGGGCCGAAGTCACCGATGTGCGGGCCGCCGATCTGGCCAAGAAGTTTGAAACCGACGGTGTTTCCGCCATTGTCTACACGGATATCGAGCGCGACGGTATGATGCAGGGGGTCAATGTGGAGGCCACCCTGGCCATGGCCAGGGCGTCCAGCATTCCGGTGATCGCCTCTGGCGGCATCACCAATCTCGACGATATCAAGGCCCTGTGTCGGGTGGCGGACCAGGGCATCCTCGGCGCCATCACCGGCCGCGCCATCTACGAGGGCACCCTGAATGTCCGCGAGGCCCAGCACTATTGCGATGGGGCCTTGGCCGGGAGCTGACCCACTCAGCACCTCTTTCAATCGTTGCGTGCGCAGCTGAAAGCCCCTCGCGTAGACCAATCCTTTACGCTTCCTTGCCCGCCTGTTCAACTGCGCCTGGATCCGCGCTATTGTTGACGGAGTCGGACGGCGTAAGGAGCCGGTTATGCGCGCTATGGTACTGCAACGGCAACGCCAGCCCCTGGTGGCGATGGACCTGCCCCGGCCGCAGCCAGGCCCCGGTCAGCTGCGGCTGCGGGTGGGTGCCTGCGGCATCTGCCGCACCGATCTCCATGTGCTGGACGGGGAGCTGCAAGACCCCCTGCTGCCCCTCGTCATGGGCCACCAGATCGTCGGCGTGGTGGATGCCCTGGGTCCCGGGGCGTCCGGGGTTGCCCTTGGCCAGCGGGTCGGGGTGCCCTGGCTGGGGGGCAGTTGTGGGCACTGCTGGTATTGCGGTCACGGCAGGGAGAATCTGTGTGACAAGGCCCGCTACACCGGCTACCAGATCAACGGCGGCTTTGCCGAGTACGCGGTGGCGGATGCCGCCTACTGCTTCCCCATCCCCGATGATTACTCCGATGTCCAGGCCGCACCGCTGTTGTGCGCCGGGCTAATCGGCTATCGCGCCTACCGCCTGCTGGCGGACGCCGAGACCATCGGTCTCTACGGTTTCGGCGCCGCCGCCCATATCCTGATCCAGGTGGCCGGGCACGCCGGTCAGGACGTCCTCGCCTTTACCCGGGACGGGGATGTTGAAGCCCAGGACTTTGCCCGGTCACTGGGTGCCATCTGGGCCGGGGATGGGGCCTGTGAGCCCCCCGTACCCCTGGATGGCGCCATTATCTTCGCGCCCGCCGGCGAGCTGGTGCCCAGGGCGCTGCGTGCGGTAAGGCGGGGCGGCCGAGTGGTCTGTGCCGGTATCCATATGTCGGATATTCCCTCATTTCCCTACGAGATCCTGTGGGGGGAGCGGGAACTGTGCTCGGTGGCCAATCTCACCCGCAAGGACGGGGAGGAGTTTCTGCCCCTGGCCGCCAGTATTCCCATTCACACCAGGGTCACCACCTACCCCCTCGAGGGCGCCAACCTGGCCCTCGAGGATTTGCGCAATGGCCGCTTTACCGGGGCGGCGGTGCTGGTGCCCTGAGGCCGCGGCCTTCAGGGGGCAAAGATTTCGCTGAAGAAGTTCGCCATCGCCTGCCAGGAGCGGCGGTCCGCCGCGGCGCTGTAGACGGTGCCGAACCCGGGATCGTTAGCGGTAGGATTGGTAAATGAATGCATGGTGTTGCCGTAGGCATGGAGTTGCCAGTCGGCCCCGGCTGAGGTCATTTCCCCGGCAAACTCGTCGATGGCCTCCGGTGGCGCCATGGGGTCGTCATACCCGTGCAGGCACAGCACCCTGGCGGTTATCCTGTTGCCGCCGGTGTTGCCCGGCGGAGTGAGCAGGCCATGGAAGCTGACCACGCCGAGGGCATCGCTGCCGCTGCGGGCCAGGTCGAGGGCACAGAGGCCACCAAAGCAGAAGCCCATGGCCGCCACCCTGGCCGGGTCCACCTCGGGCTGCTGGCGCAGGATCTCGATGGCGAGATTCATCCGCGCCTGAAGCAGGGGGCGGTTGCTCGTCAGGGGTGACATCAGGGCCTGATTTTCTGTCACCGAAGTGCCCAGCCGGCCCTTGCCGTACATATCCAGAGCGAAGCCCACATAGCCCAGCCGGGCCAGCTGGTCCGCCTTGGCGCACTCAAAGGGGGATCTCCCCGACCAGGCGTGGGCGACGGCCACCGCCGGCCTTGGCCCCGGGAAACCGTCGTCCCAGGCCAGGTAGCCCTCCAGTGCCAGATTGTCGTGGTGATAGTCGATCAGTCGTGTCTGTAAGGTCATGGCAAGCTCCTTGATGGATTGAGGTTAGCTGAGAGTGTAGGGCCTGGCCCGACCAAATCGCCATTCCGCAGGTTGGATCCGCAATGCCCAAGCCAAGGCGTCCAAGGCTTCCACTGCGCCGTGTTTGAGCGGCCATTTGGCGGTGTTTTCCCCGCCAAAAAAGCCTTTTAAGTGAATTGACTTTTCCCGGGCAGGGCTTATATTTGGTGGTGTTGGAAAACAGTGTTCACGGTGTGTATCGTCTTTGGTTTTGGCACAGGGTGGTAAGCTGGCCTGGATTTCCCGACAAGCGTCCGCAAGGACTTTCC
This sequence comes from uncultured Porticoccaceae bacterium, assembly GCA_964637045.1. GTDB lineage: Bacteria > Pseudomonadota > Gammaproteobacteria > Pseudomonadales > Porticoccaceae > CAYXXZ01. Next base: position 2,716 of record CAZWUP010000107.1, read on the forward strand.
TGTTATACCCCGCAAGGGTTTTACGTTTTTCAAAGGTTTCGATATGTCTACTACAATGGGCACTGTTAAGTGGTTCAACTCTGAAAAGGGATATGGCTTTATTCAGCAGGACAACGGCCCGGACGTCTTCGTCCACTACCGCGCCATTGTCGGCGATGGCTTCAAAAAACTTGAGGAAGGCCAGCGCGTCGAGTTCCGCGTGGCCCAGGGCCAGAAAGGCCCCCAGGCCGAAGACGTAAAGCCGGTGTAGCCATACCGGAAATCCCCTTGTCAAACCCCGGATATCAGCTGTAGTCCGGGGTTTTTTATGCCTTCAGTCGAATTCCGGATAGTCGCTATTGCCATTGGGTGCGGTTGAGCCACCTTTGGACGATGCATTGTCGACTTCAAGAGACTCGACGGTCGCCTCCAGGCCGATGTGATAGGCGGCGTACCCCGGCATCACCACCTGGTTGAGGGCCATGCCGATAACCCGGCCGCCGTGGGGGGAAATCACCGGGTGAACCTCGTTGTTGATGGGGTTGACCACGTTGCCGAGCACATCCCCGTTGGCCACCTTGTCGCCGAGCTTGACCTTGCTGATCAACAGCCCGCCCTGTTCCGTGCGCACCCAGCGGGAATTGAGGTAGATGGGCTCCGCGTTGGTCCAGAACCTGGGCCTCTTGTACATCCCCAGGTTGGTCATCAGGGTGCGGATGCGCTCCACACCCTCCACCACCACCTCCTCCTGGATCCGCATGGGCTCCCCCGCCTCCATGGTCACCGAGGGAATGCCCACATCCACCGCCGCCCGCCGCAGGGTGCCTTTGGCGCCATCGCTGTGGAGCACGATCATGCCGCCAAAGCCGTGGACCAGTTGTGCCACCTTGGGGTTGCGCATGTCGGCCCGCAGCTGGGTGACGTTGGTGCGGTGAAAGGACCCGGTGTGCAGGTCCACCAGGGCGTCGCAGTTTGAAATCACTTCGTGAAAGAAGGTGTAGGCGATTCGCGATGCCGAGCTGCCCTTGGGGTCGCCGGGAAAAAAGCGGTTCAGATCCCGGCGGTCCGGGAGGTAGCGGGACGAGAGGCGAAAACCCATCTGGTTGACGATGGGCACCCCCAGCAGAACACCGGATAGCTCGTGGGGGTCCAGTTCAAAAAATACCTGGCGGATAATCTCGATGCCATTGATCTCATCCCCGTGCACAGCTCCGGTGATACACAGGGTGGGTCCTGGGGTCGCACCATTGAGCACCAGCACCGGGGTGGGCGCGGCGATACTTTCAAAGGTGTCCTGTGGGGTCCACGACAGGCGGGTGGATGTCGCGGGGGCAATGGCCTTGCCGAGGACGGTGATGCTGCCGTGGGCGATGACGTTGTCGTCCTTGTCCTCCCCGATGCCGAAAAACGGCAGCTTGAAACTGAAGGGGAGGATTTTCTTTTTCGGCGAATCCGGGGCCTCGGGGAGGACTTCATAGTGTTCGTCCTCGCTAGTTTCCGTGGCGAGGGCGAAGGCCGGCAGGAGCAGGGCGATAACAAGCAGGGCGGAGGGGAGCTTGGGCAGTGGCAATGTTGGCATCCTTGGCGTTGCTAGGAGACGAACGCCATTCTACGCGAAATGGCCGGCGGGACCAGTGGCGGATGGGCAGCGGGGCTGATATGCACCCCGCAGACCTTGGGCCAGCGCCCGTCGGGCTCCATCAGAACTGGCCTGTGCGCAACAGCACCAGGGTGCAGGCGGCGGTCACCTCTATGCCCTGCGCTGCCAGGGTCTCCATGGCCGCGGGGGACTCGCTGCCGGGGTTGAAAATAACGCGCCTGGGCTTGATGGCGAGAATGTCCCGAACACAGTTGTCCACCTTGTCCGGGCTCAGATAGACGGTGACAGTGTCGATGGGGAAGGGGATGTCCGCCACTGAGGTATAGGCGGGGACGCCGCCGATGTCCCGGTCCCGAAGGGCCACCGGCACCACCTGGTGGCCGTGTTGCGCAAGCAGTTGCTGGGCCTTCCAGGCATAGCGATAGTGGTGGTTGCTGGCGCCCAGGATGGCTACTGTGGTTGTCATCAATATGTCTCATGGCCATTTAGGAAAAAGTCAGATTCAAAGGCTACACGGCGGTGCTGCCCTCGACCCCAAAGTGTCGCCCTAATTTCCGACTTGTGAGTAATGGCCAATCTACAGGGTTTCGCAGCTGAACAGTAGTCTGGGGCGCCAGTTTCACCCCTCTCTCACAATCCCTGTGCGCTTGGTTCCCAGGGCGTCGAGGGCAGTGCGGATGTAGCTTTTCAGGCGATGCTCCATCTCCCCGGCCAGCTGCCTGTCATGTGTCGGCCGCCACTGGAGGTGTGGCGCGAAGGACAAGACCCCCAGTTGGGGCGGCGTTTGGGGTGAGAGGGTCAGGATCCTGTCGCCTTCCACCAGGGCCACGGTCTGGTCGGAGCCAGAGGGCTTGATAACCGCAAAGCCGGGGTCGTCGGTCAGCGATAGCAGGTCCCTTCCCCAGCACTGGTGGCGAAAGGGCTTGCCGAGCAAGGCGAGGGCAGTGGGCACTATGTCCACCTGGGAGGCGACGGTGGTGCTGGTTGCGCCAAAGGCGTCGCGGATGCCCGGGGCGATCAGCAGCAGGGGGACATGGAAGCGGTTCAGATTGACCTCCGAGAGGATGCTTTCAGTGCCGAAACCGTGGTCGCCAACCACGACAAACAGGGTGTCCCGGTAAAAGGGTTGGTCCGCGATTTGGCGGAAAAACTCCCCCAGGACCCAGTCGGAATAGCGCATTGCCGTGAGATGCTCGGCGTTGGCGTCGCCGTCGTCAACCCTGGCTACGGGCAGGGGCGCTGGCAGGGCGAAGGGGGTGTGGTTGGACAGGGTCTGGATAACCGCATAAAAGGCGCCGCGCCGGGAGAGTCCCTCCAGTTCGGCCGCCGCCTGGCGAAACACATCCGCGTCCGACACCCCCCATACCGGGTCGACAAATCCGGGCTGCTCGATATCATCGCCGCCGACAAAGTTGTCCATCCCTTGATTGCGAAAGAAGCCCTCCTGGTTGTCCCAGCGAAAGTCGCCGTTGTAGACATAGACATTGTTGTCGGAGTCGGGGTTGAACAGCTTGGGCAGCCCGCTGAAATCCTGTAGTCCCTCAGGTTGTTGCATCAAGTATTCGTGGCCCGGCAAGTTGGGGAAGCAGGCGACGGAGGCAAACATACCCTGGTGGGTGTGGGTGCCATTGGCAAAAAAACGGCTGAACAACAGGCCCCGGGCCGCCAGGGCGTCGAACTCCGGGGTGATGCCCTGATTGTTGCCCAGGGCACCCACATAGGCGCCGGCAAAGCTTTCCATGATGATAAGGACAATATTCTTGATGCGGCCCGGGGGATAGGCGTGGGTCGGGGTGTAGAGGCGCTGCAAAGGTGCTGAATCCGGGCGTTCCAGGTGGTCCGAGGCGACCACCACCATGTCTCTGGTGGCCCTCAGCGCCGAAGCGCTATCCCCCGCCTTGAGCCACCATCGGTCCAGCTGCAGGTGCCCCCTCGCCGATGCCGCCTTGATCAGGGTAAAGGTGCCGTTGAGGGCCAGGTGATTGGCGAAAACATGATTGCTGTGGATCGCGTCCCCCCAGCGCAGGGGAGGCCCCGGGCTGAGGGAGCCTCTGGCGGCGGCAACCACTAGCAGCAGAGCCAGGGCCGCCACCAGCGGGCGGACTGCAAACCTCGCCCCGCCGGGGGCCGCCGTCAGTGGCGAAGGTGCCGACAGCCGGTTGACTCCCCCCAGGGCTGCCAGGAACAGACCCCACAACAAAGCCGCCAGCAGGGAGTAGCGAACAACGGGAAAGCCCGCCCAGATCATTTTGCCGACGGTTTGCGGATCTTCCGCGAGATATTGAAACACCAGGCTGTTGAGTCGGGTCTGGAATTCCCGGTAAAAATCCAGCTCCACGACACCGAGAAAAATGACCGCAGCCGATGTGGCCGCCAACCACAGCCGTGCAAGCCGCCGACTGCCCAGCCCCCGGGGAGCGAACAGCGCCAGGCTCAAGGGGGTCAGGATGTAGGCGGTCACCATCAGGTCGAAGCGAATGCCCACCAGGAATGCCTGGACTATTTCCCCCTTGGGTATGGCTTCCGCCAGGCCGCTGTTGCGCCACAGCAGGCAGGCGCGCAACAGGGCAAAGGTGGCTAGCAGTGCCAGCGCGGTGAAGGACAGAAATGCCAAGTCCCGACGAAGTGAGGTGCGTCCACCAGCCATTGCCAACTCCCGCTAAATGAGGTGGCAAGGTAACCGGGGATGCTTAAGCGAGACTTAACGGGCTGCCAAGACAGGTGGCGGTGGCTCAGTTCAGGCCCCGATGCTTTTTTACCAGTTCGTAGGCGGTCTGGATTTCCTGGACCCGCTCGGTGGCCAGCTTGATCATGTCCTCGGGCACCCCCTGGCCGGTGAGCTTGTCGGGGTGATTCTCACTCATCAATTTGCGGTAGGCCTTTTTCAGCGCCGCGTCGGAAATGTCTGCGGTTACCCCCAGGGCCTCGTAGGCAAGGTCCAGCTCATCCCGCCCCGGGGGCTGCTGGAACCCCTGTTGCCGTTGCCGGCCCTGGCCGGCGCCGCGAAAGTGGGTCTGGGCGCGCACCATGCGCAACAGTTGCTCAAATACCCGGGGGGAGATGCCGAGCCCGGTGGCAACCTGGCGGAGGAAGTCCTCTTCGGCGGCGGACATCGCCCCGTCCGCCAGGGCAAGGGCCAACAGGTAGTTGAGCAGCTGCTGGGCCAGCACCGGATGCCGGGCGCAGACGGTGCGGAAGCGGTCGAGTTCGGCGGCGAGGTCGAAGTCGCCCTTGGCTCCGGTCTGAAAGATCTCGATGGCCTGGCGGCGATGTTCCGAGTGCAGGGCCATCCGCGCCATCAACTGCTCGGTGTGGGCGATCTCCGCCTGGGATACCTGGCCGTCGGCCTTGGCCATTCTGCCCATCAGCAGAAATACCGTGCGGAAAAAGGTCTCCTCGACCTGCCGGCGCTCCTCGGCGGACATGCCGCGGGTGTGGCCCGCCAGGGCGCGGTCGAAGTAATGTCCGGCGATGACGCCGATGATCAGCCCGAAGATGCCGGCCACGGCAAGGCCGATCAACCCGCCAATGAGTTTGCCATACCACATGCGATGTACTGGGTCCGGGAAAGGGATTGAAAGGGGTGTTCAGCAGCCCGCGGCCGCTGAACACCCGGAAACGTTGAGGCAAGGGTAACAGAAAAGCCTGGGTTTGCCGTGGTCAGTGGTCATCTTCAAGGCGCTTGACCAAATCCATGGGGTTGTGGTCGACGGTGCCGTCGGCCTCGATCAGGGACTGCTTGCCAGTCACCGGGTTGCGGACGATCACCTTGGGCTCCTGGAACAGGGGGCGGCGCACATAGTCCACCTCCCAGCCAAACCCCTCCAATTCCTTGATGGCGATTTTCTGGGCGACGGTGAGGATTTTTCTCAGGTCCTCGGGAATTGGCGGCTTACCTTTTCTTCTTTCTTTGTCCACTGTCACTACTCCTTTTGCGCGGGCTTATTATCCCTGCCCGGCGGGCTCCAGTCTATCCTGTTTTCCCGGTCTTGCCAGCGGGTCGGGGGCGTTGCGGGGAGAATTCGTGCATAATGCGCGGCCATGATCAATCTTGCCAATATCAGCCTCCGCAGAGGCGCCAAATTGTTGCTCGAGGACGCCAGCGCGCGGATCCATCCCGGCCAAAAAGTGGCCCTGATCGGCGCCAATGGCGCCGGCAAATCCTCGTTCTTCGACCTTCTGTTGCACCAGTTGCAGGCGGACGCCGGCAACCTTCAGCTGCCCGGTCACTGGCGGGTGGCCCATATGGCTCAGGAGGTGGCCGCGTCACCGGTATCCGCCATCGACTTTGTGCTGGACGGGGACCGGCTGCTGCGGGAAACAGAGGATGCCATCGCCGGTGCCGCGGCCAGAGTCAATCAGCCCGGGCTGGCGGTGGTGTTGCAG
>CAZWUP010000108.1:0-8648 GCA_964637045.1 uncultured Porticoccaceae bacterium
TTTCACGGGGGGCTGCTGGGGGTGTTGATCGCGCTGGCCATTTTCGCCCGCCAGATTCGCCAGCCGTTCCTGGCGGTTGCCGACTTTGTCGCGCCCCTGGTGCCCGTGGGCCTGGGCCTGGGGCGGATCGGCAACTTTATCGGCCAGGAGTTGTGGGGGCGGCAGACGGAGGTGGCCTGGGGCATGGTTTTCCCCAAGGATCCCGAGCAGCTGGTGCGCCATCCCTCCCAGCTGTACCAGGCGCTGCTCGAAGGGCTGGTGCTGTTTGCGGTGTTGTTCTGGTTCAGCCGAAGGCCCAGGGCGGCGGGGCTCACCAGCGGCCTCTTCCTGATGCTCTACGGCAGCTTCCGCTTTGCGGTGGAGTTCGTTCGCGAGCCGGATTCCCATATTGGCTACGACCTGCTGGGCTGGATGACCCGGGGCCAGTTGCTGTCGGTGCCCATGGTGGCCGCCGGGGCCGTACTTATCGCCTGGGTCCTGTTGCGGGATCGGCAAATCAACACGGGGAAACCACAGTGAAACAGTATCTGGATCTGTTGCGCCATGTGCGGGACACCGGGGTCGCAAAGGGCGATCGCACCGGCACCGGCACCCGCAGTGTCTTCGGCTATCAGATGCGCTTCGACCTCGATGCGGGCTTTCCCCTGGTGACCACCAAGAAGGTCCACCTGAAGTCCATCATTCACGAGTTGCTGTGGTTTCTCCGCGGCGACACCAACATCGGCTATCTCAAGGAGCACGGGGTCAGTATCTGGGATGAGTGGGCCACGGCGGAGGGCGAGCTCGGGCCGGTGTACGGCCACCAGTGGCGCTCCTGGCCGGCTGCGGATGGCGGCGCTATCGACCAGATCAGCGAGGTGATTGCCCAGATCCGCGCCAGGCCAGACTCCCGCCGGTTGATGGTATCCGCCTGGAACCCCGCCCAACTGCCGGACGAGGGCCAGTCGCCGGTCGCCAACGCCGAGCAGGGCCGGATGGCCCTGGCGCCCTGCCATACCCTGTTTCAGTTCTATGTGGCCAACGGCCGCCTGTCCTGCCAGCTGTATCAGCGCAGCGCCGATATCTTTCTCGGGGTGCCCTTCAATATCGCTTCCTACGCCCTGCTGACCATGATGGTCGCCCAGGTCACCGGGTTGCGTCCCGGGGAATTTATCCACACCCTGGGGGACGCTCATCTCTACCTCAACCACCTGGAGCAGGCCGATCGCCAATTGGCCCGGGAGCCCCTGCCCCTGCCCACCATGGTTCTCAACCCAGAGGTGGCCAGCATCTTTGATTTCACCTACCGGGACTTCGAGCTGCGAGGCTACCGGAGCCACCCCGCCATCGCGGCGCCGATTGCGGTATGAAGCTGGCGCTGATCGTGGCCATGTCCCGCGACAGGGTCATCGGCCGGGACAACAGCCTGCCCTGGCACCTGCCCGAGGACCTGCGCCATTTCAAGGCGGTGACCATGGGCAAGGCCATGATCATGGGGCGCAAGACCTACGATTCCATCGGGCGTCCGCTGCCCGGCAGGACGACCCTGGTGGTGACCCGGCAACCGGATTGGTCGGCTCCGGGGGTTACCCCCTGTGCCGGCATCGACGAGGCCCTGGCGGCCGCCCGAGCCCTGCTGCCGACCTTGAAGCAGGAAGAGGTGATGGTGGTGGGGGGGGCCGACATCTACCGCCAGTGCCTGCCGTTGGCGGCCAAAATCTACCTCACCCGAGTTGATGTGGCGGTGGCGGGAGATGTGTTTTTCCCCGAGCTCGATGCAAGGCAGTGGCGGGTGGTTGCGGAAGAGGCGGGCTACTCGGAGCAGGCCAATCTTCATTACAGTTTTGTGACCCTGGTGCGCAAGTGATACCTGCAGTGGGGGGCTTGGCAGGTTTGTTACCCAAGGTAACATGGTTGGGGTGACGTTGTGCCGCCCCCGGCCTTTTTAGTGAACTTCATTGAATTCTTTTTTCCTGGAAGGTCATAATTCCACGCCTGACTATAATGGTAAGTTGGTAGTGCATCGTGTTCACGTGACACGGCGTCAATAATTTCTGTTCTAACCGCGTGATACCCAAACTGAGGGAACTATGAAAAATCATCGACTCAAAGTGATGGCGATGTCCGCAGTGCTGTCGACCGGCGTGCTGACCTTCGCAACCCATGCGCAAGACGTCGATCAAGCTCTCAAGGCTGGTGCTGATAAAGTTCAAGCAGCCCAGGCTTCGCAGAAGCGCGTCGACAACATTGCCGATAAGACCTACGACATCCTCCAGGATTTCAAGACGGTCAACAAACAGATCGAAGGCTTGAAAGTGTACAACGCCCAGCTGGACCGGCAGATTGCCAACCAGCGCCAGGCGATGGCAGACCTGGCTGAGTCGATCGAAAACGCCACCCTGATGGAGCGTCAGATCATCCCTCTGACCATCAGCATGCTGGATGCACTGAAGCAGTTCGTCGAGCTGGACCTGCCCTTCAAGCGGGAAGAGCGCCTCGAAGCCATCGCCACTGTGCGCACCAATCTGGACAACTCCCGTTTCAGTGCCGCGGAAAAATTCCGCCAGGTGCTGGAGCTTTACGATATCGAGAGCCAGTACAGCCGCACCATCGACTACTACGAGGGCATGGTTGACGTCGCGGGCGAGCCCCGCCAGGTCAATATCTTCCGCGTCGGCCGGGTGGCCTTGATGTACCAAACCACAGACCAGGCGTCCACCGCGGTGTGGAACAGCGACGCCAGCACCTGGGACGAAGTGAACAATTTCAGGTCCGCCGTGGCCAAGGGTATCCGGATCGCCAAGAAACAGGCCGCCATTGATATCCTCACCCTACCCATTCCGGCTCCGGAGGCAGCACAATGAAAACGACATTCCGCAAATGTTGCCTGGCCCTTGTGGCGGGCAGTCTGATGATGACAGCACCCGCATTCGCCGCTGAGCCCGCGGCATCCGTCGATGAGCTGATTAAATTGATCAACAGCGCCAAGGTGACCGAGTCCCGGGAGCACCAGCAGCGCGAGGCCGAGTTCAGGAAGGCCCAGGGCAACCAGCAGGCACTGCTGGCCCAGGCCAAGGCAGCGATGACCGCCGAGGAAAATCGCAGCGCCCGCCTGGAGCAGACCTTCGACGAAAACGAGCGCGAAATCGAGGTTCTCCGGGCCCAGCTCGACGAGCGCCTGGGCTCTTTGAAAGAGCTGTTCGGTCACCTCACCTCCACCGCCGGTGATGTGCGCTCCAACCTCAACCAGTCCATCGTCAGCGCCCAGATCCCCGGCCGCACCGAGTTCCTGGACGACCTGATTGCCAAAATGAGCAGTGACACCCGCCTGCCCAACCTCTCCGAGATCGAGCGCCTGTGGGCGGAGATGAGCCGTGAAATGGCGGAGAGCGGCAAGGTAGTGAAGTTTCCCGCTACTATCGTCAAGGCCGACGGCGAGCAGGTTCAGGAAGATGTGGTTCGCATCGGCCTGTTCAACCTGGTATCAGACGGCGCCTACCTGGACTACAACCCCAAGAGCCGGGTAATCACTGAGCTGGCCCGGCAACCCGGTGCCCATGTGGGTGGCACCTCCGACCTTCTGGGAGCCAGTCAAGGCTTTACGGCCGTTGGTATCGACCCCTCCGGCCCCAGCGGCGGCAACCTGCTGAAGGCCCTGGTGGACACCCCCTCCCTGGTGGAAAAGTGGCACCAGGGTGCCCTGGTGGGTTACATCATCACCGGTGTGGGTATCTTCGGCCTGCTGTTGGCACTGTGGCGGTTTGTGGTGCTTGCGGGTATCTCCGGGCGGGTCAGCGCCCAGCTCAAGAATCCAGACCAGCCCAATGAGAACAACCCCCTGGGGCGGGTGCTGAAGGTGAGCAAGGACAATCCCAAGCTGGATGCCGAGACCCTGGAGCTGAAGCTTCACGAGGTGGTGCTCAAGGAGCGCCCCGGTATCGAGGCCGGCCTCAACCTGCTCAAGATCATCGCCATGGTGGCACCGCTGCTGGGTCTGCTGGGTACGGTTACCGGTATGATCGTGACCTTCCAGCAAATCACCATCTTTGGCGCGGGCGACCCCAAGGCCATGGCCGGCGGTATCTCCCAGGCCCTGGTGACCACGGTACTCGGCCTCTGTGTGGCCATCCCCATCGTCCTGCTGCACACCCTGGTGAATGGCAGAGCCCAGCGCGTTCTGCACGTCCTTGAAGAGCAGAGCGCCGGAATCATCGCGGAGAACGTAGAGGGTTAAGCCATGTACGCACTGTTCGATGCTTGGGAAGGCGTCCGTGACTTTATGGACCAGGGTGGCGTGGTCCTCTACGCCATCGCGGTTCTGATATTTGTCATGTGGACATTTATCTTCGAACGGATCTGGTACTACAAGGTTGCACTGGGCAAGGACGTGGACGAGGCATTGAACGCCTGGGAGGCCCGCGCGGAACGCAAGTCCAAGCGCGCCCACCAGGTTCGGGACGCCCTGATCTCCCGCGTCAGCGAGAAGATCGACCAGTCCATGCCGATGATCAAGACCATGGTTGCCCTGGCCCCCCTGTTTGGTCTGTTGGGTACGGTGACCGGCATGATCTCGGTGTTTGAGATCATGGCGATCACCGGTGGTGGCGACGCCAAGTCCATGTCGTCCGGTGTATCCAAGGCCACCATTCCCACCATGTCGGGAATGGTGGCGGCACTCTCCGGAGTCTTTGGCCACACCTACCTGGAACGGGTCGCCAACCGGGAAAAGCAACTGCTGGAAGACCACCTGACCATGGACCACTAACGTTGAGGTTAAATAACTGACTATGCGCAAGAGTCAAGCAAGAGCTCAAGAACAGGCGCAGGCAATTGACCTGACGCCGATGCTCGACGTGGTGTTCATCATGCTGATCTTCTTTATCGTGACGGCATCCTTTATCAAGACACCAGGGATCGAGGTTAGCCGTACCGATGCGCTCAGCGCCGACAGTAGAAAGGCTGCAATCCTCGTCGCCATCAACGCCAACAATGAGATCTGGATCGATAAAAACCAGGTGCAACCGGAGGACGTGAAATTGCAGCTGTTGCGTCTCTACACGGAAAATCCCAAGGGTGGACTGGTTATCCAGGCGGATAATCAATCCAACCTCGAGACACTTGGTCAGGTTTCGGATACCGCCATTGATATTGGTATCACGGACATTGCTGTCTCGACACTGACGGAGTAAGCACAATGAACGCAACAGCCAGAGTTGGCATCTCAATTGTTCCCGGTGTGCTGATCACCTTTGCCCTGCTGGTGCTTATGTATACCCTGATTGCCACCAGCAATCAGCAGATCGATGAGCAGGAAGCGCGGAAAATCGCCGATATCTTCCAGCCGGAGCGGGAGCTGACCCAGAATGTGAAGGAAGAGAAGCCGGAAAAGCCGGAGGACGCGGAGCAGCCGCCACCGGACCTGCCTCAGCAGCAGGAGAAATTCGATGTTCCCGACAACGCCCTGAGCATGGCGGCCCCCAGTCTGACCGCCAATCTGGATATCGGTTTGGGGGGCGGCTTTGCCAGGGACAGTGACTATATCCCGGTGTATGTGCCCCAGCCCCAGTATCCCCGTCGGGCCCAGTCCCGGGGGGTCAGTGGCTACGCGGTGGTGCGGGTCACAATCACCACCAGTGGCGGTGTGCGCGATCCCGTGTTGTTGGAGGAGTACCCTGAGAACTACGGCTTTGGCAATGCGGCGCTCAGGGCAGCGGACAAGCTCAAGTACAATCCAAGGGTGGTGGACGGCAAGCCCCAGGAAGTTCCGGGTGTGCTCTACAAATTCACCTTCCAGATCGAAAACTGAGCTGGCCGCCTTCGATTCCGCCAGTGAACGTTAAACTGATGAAATAGGTTCAGTTATGCAACACAGTACCCTAGGCAACAAAAGGTTTGTCCCCAAGGCGTTGGCCACCCTGCTGCTACCCCTGGCCCTGGTGGTCGGGGCCGCTCATGCCCAGGAAAAGGAAGAGCGCAAGTACGACGATGTCCAGACCAAGCAGCGTCAGGCCGTCGGCCAGAAGTGTGGCAAGGTGTTGGAGGGTGTGCAGGAGTTGACCGAGGCCGAGAAGTGGAATCAGGCGCGGCCGGCTCTGGAAGGGGCCATGAGCTCCTGTACCACCAGCTACGAGAAATCCCAGGTGTACAATTTCCTGGGTTATGTCTACTACTCGCTGGACCGCTATCAGGACGCCATCAACACCTATAAAAAGATGATCAACGAGCCTGAGGTCGACGAACGCCAGGCCATCAACACCAGATATACCGTCGCCCAGCTGTACCTGGTGCTCGAAGACTATGCCAACGCCGCCAAGGAGCTGGAAGCCTGGATGCGGGTGTCCCCCATCGTCGGTGCCGACGCCAAGGTTCTGCTGGGTCAGGCCTATTATCAACTGGGTCGCAAGGGCGACGCCCTGAAATTGGTGGAAGAGGCCATCAATGAGCAGGAGGCCAAGGGCAATCTTCCCAAGGAGGGCTGGTGGAGCCTGCAGCGGGTCATCTACTACGAGCGCAACGACTTCAGGAAAACGGTCGATATCCTCAAGAAGCTGATTCGGCACTACCCCAGCTTCAGCTACTGGCGCCAGCTCGGCGGGATGTACGGTGAGCTCAACCAGGAAATGAACCAACTGGTGGCCACAGATCTCACCTATCTGGCGGGCAATCTGGACCAGGAGCGCCAACTCATTGGTTTGGCCTATATGTACCTGGGTGCCGAGGCCCCCTTTATGGCCGCGCGAATCATTGAAAAGGGCATGAAGGACGGCAAGATCAAACGCACCGGCGAGAACCTCGAAATTCTGGGGCTGGCCTATCAGCAGGGTCAGGATGCGAAGAAGGCGCTGCCGATTTTGGAGGAGGCGGCGAAGTCTTCCGGCAAGGGCAGTCTCTACGAGCGCCTGTCAGGTGTCTACCTGGACCTGGACCAGAACGAGAAGGCGGTGGCGGCAGCTCGCAACGCCATCAACAGGGGCGGAGCCAAGCGCAAGGACATTACCTATATGAACCTGGGTAACGCCCTGATCAACCTGCACTGCTACAACGACGCCATCAGTGCTTTCCGCAACGCCGCCAATGATGAGCGCAGTGCCAAGTATGCCCGGCAGTGGATAGAGTTTGCCGAGCGGGAGGGCGAACGTCGCGCCAAGCTGATTGAGAGCGGTGCCCAGATCGCCGGGTGCAAGAAGGTCTGATTTATCGTCAAGCCACAAAAAAGCCACCGCAAGGTGGCTTTTTTGTGGCCCCCGAACCCCGAAAGGCCAGGTTGCCGCACCCTTGCAGAATAGGGGCGGCTACAACCCACAGTGGGACCGACGCCTAGAGCTGCTCCAAGTCGCGAACCGCGCCCTTGTCGGCGCTGGTGGCCAGCAGGGCGTAGGCTTTCAGGGCTGCGGAGACCTTGCGCGGGCGCTTGGTGGCGGGGTGCCAGCCGAGCTTGGCTTGCTCCTCGCGGCGCCTGGCCAGCTCCTCATCGTCCACCATGACCTCAATGGTACGCCTGGGGATATCGATGTTGATGGTGTCCCCCTCTTTGACCAGGGCGATGGGTCCGCCGGCAGCGGCCTCGGGGGAGATATGGCCGATGGACAGCCCGGAGGTGCCGCCGGAAAACCGGCCGTCGGTGATCAGGGCGCAATCCTTGCCCATGCCCTTGGATTTCAGGTAGCTGGTGGGGTAGAGCATCTCCTGCATACCCGGGCCGCCCTTGGGGCCCTCGTAGCGGATCAACACCACGTCACCGGCCACTACCCGGTCGTTGAGGATGTCGTCCACCGCGGCTTCCTGGCTCTCGCAGATATGGGCCGGCCCGCTGAACACCAGATTGGCCTCGTCCACCCCGGAGGTTTTCACCACACAGCCGTTGGGGGCGATATTGCCGTAGAGTACCGCCAGACCCCCTTCCAGGCTGTAGGCATTTTCCAGGCTGCGGATACAGCCGGCGGCCCGATCGGTGTCCAGGGAGGGCCAGCGGGTATCCTGGCTAAAGGCCACCTGGGTGGGAATACCCGCCGGTCCGGCCTTGAAGAAGGTGCGCACCGCCTCGCTGGGATTGCGGGCCAGGTCCCAAATGTCGAGGGCGGCCTTCATCGAGGGGGAGTGCACCGTCGGCAGGTCGCTGTGGAGCAGCCCTGCGCGATCCAGTTCGCCGAGAATGCCCATCACCCCACCGGCTCTGTGGACGTCCTCGATATGGTAGTTGGGGGTGTTGGGGGCCACCTTGCACAGTTGCGGGACCCTGCGGGACAGGCGATCGATATCCGCCATGGTGAAATCCACCTGGCCTTCCTGGGCTGCCGCCAGCAGGTGGAGAATGGTGTTGGTGGACCCCCCCATGGCGATATCCATGGTCATGGCGTTTTCGAAGGCCTGGAAATTGGCGATGGACCTGGGCAGCACCGAGTAGTCATCCTCTTCGTAGTGGCGCTTTGCCAGCTGGACGATAAGCCGCCCAGCCTCCTCGAACAGTCCCTTGCGGTCGGCGTGGGTGGCGACCACAGTGCCATTGCCCGGCAGAGAGAGTCCCAGGGCCTCCGTCAGGCAGTTCATCGAGTTGGCGGTGAACATGCCGGAGCAGGAACCACAGGTTGGGCAGGCGGAGCGCTCGTACTCCTCGGCTTCCTCGTCGCTGACACTGGGGTCCGCGGATTTCACCATGGCATCGATCAAAT
>CAZWUP010000109.1:0-4011 GCA_964637045.1 uncultured Porticoccaceae bacterium
GACCGGCGTCCTCGGCAACCAACCCCGGGCTCCCCTGGGGCCGCGCTACTGTATGCTCAACAAGCCCAAGGGCTATGTGTGCGCCACCAAAGACAGCGAACACCCGGTGGTGCTGGATCTGCTCCGGGAACCCAACAAGGACAAGCTGCAAATCGCGGGGCGCCTGGACATTGATACCACGGGGCTGGTGCTGATCACCGACGACGGCAAATGGAATCACGCCGTCACCTCCCCGCGGCGGGCGTGTCACAAGGTCTATCATGTGTGCACCGCAGGGGATATCGACCCGGATACCGGGGAAAAATTCGCCAGGGGCGTGATGCTGGACGGAGAAAAAAAGCGCACCAGGCCGGCAACCCTGGAAATACTCTTTGCCAATGAGGCGCGGCTGACCATCAGCGAGGGCAAATACCACCAGGTGAAGCGCATGTTTGCCGCCGTCGGCAACCAGGTGGAGGAACTGCACCGGGAGAGCATTGGCAACATCGCCCTCGACCCCACCCTGGCGGAAGGAGAGTACCGCGCCCTCAGCGAGGAGGAAGTGGCCAGCGTCGCGCTGGAAAAACTGGCGGGGAGGTGAGCGAGCCCGCCAACATCAGATCAGAGGCCGCCGGACAATCCACAGCAGGGCAAGAAAAAAGAGTGGAGGCGCGAGCCGGAGTCGAACCGGCCTACGTGGATTTGCAATCCAGTGCATAACCGCTTTGCTATCGCGCCTTGGAAGGGATTCAAAAGCAGACGCCCAGCGGGCGTCAAGGGTCGCTATTCTAGGGAAACCCGCCGCAGAATCAAGTCAATTGTGGTTTTTCTTCAGGGCCTCAGCCCCGGCCGCTGAGATCCGGCCAGGCGGCCTTGAGGTAGATGGTCATCGACCACAGGGTGAGAATGGCGGCTATGTAAAGCATCAGGAATCCCAACCCGCTGAGCAGGCCATTGATGCCGCCCCCCGCCGGGTCGGCCAGCAACAGCAAGGCGATGGCGATCATCTGCAGGGTGGTTTTGACCTTGCCCACCATGGACACCGCGACGCTGGTGCGCTTGCCCATCTCCGCCATCCACTCCCGGAGGGCGGAGATAAGGATCTCCCGGGAGATAATGATCATGGTGGGCAGGGCCATCAGCAACATGGGCCGGCTCTCCAGCAACACCACCAGGGCCACCGCCACGATCAGCTTGTCGGCCACCGGGTCGAGGAAGGCGCCAAAGGGCGTCATCTGGTTGAGGCGCCGGGCCAGGTAGCCGTCCACCCAGTCGGTGAGGGCGGCGATGCCAAAAATGGCGCCGGACAGCAGATAGCGCTCCTGGACGGGCGCGTAATAGACCACCACCAACAGGGGAATGCAGGCAATGCGCAGCAGGGTGAGGATGTTAGGCAGGGTCCACATGGTTCCGGGAGGGCAGGTCAGGAGCCGTTACGCTACTCATTGTGCAGAGCGCTGTAAATAGCCTCGGCGACTTTTCTGCTGATCCCCGGCACCTTCATCAGCTCGGGGACACCGGCTTTTTCCACCTCGCTCACACCGCCGAAAAAGCGCAGCAGGTCGCGGCGGCGGCGGGGGCCCACCCCGGGAATGGCCTCCAGGGGGGATTCCCGGCGGGTCTTGTCCCGCCGCTGGCGGTGGCCGGTGATGGCGAAGCGATGGGCTTCGTCGCGGATCTGCTGAATCAGGTGAAGGGCGGCGGGGTCGGCGCGAATCACGGTCTCCCGATCGCCGTCCGCCAGAAACAGGGTCTCCAGGCCCGGCTTGCGGGTCACCCCCTTGGCCACCCCCACCACGGCAACCCCCATCACCCCCAACTCCATCAGGGTGTCGGTGGCCTTGCGCAACTGGCCCTTGCCGCCGTCGATCAGGAGGATGTCGGGGATCTTGCCCTCGCCGCTCTTCAGGCGGGTAAAGCGGCGCTCGATGGCCTGGGCCATGGCGGCGTAGTCGTCCCCCGCCGCTACCCCTTCAATATTGAAGCGCCGGTAGTCGGACTTGAGCGCGCCCTCGGGGCCGAACACCACGCAGGAGGCCACCGTGGCCTCGCCACTGCTGTGGCTGATATCGAAGCACTCCACCCGCTCCGGGGTCTGGTCCATACCCAGGGCATCCCGCAGGGACTCCATCTGGCGGGCGGTGTTCTGCTTGGAAACCAGGCGTCCGGAGAGATTCTCCTCGGCGGTGCGTCGGGCCAGTTCGCACCAGCGGGCCCGGGTGCCCCGGACCCGGGTTTTGACCTCCACCTTGCGCCCCAGGGCGCGGCTGATGGCGGCCCCCAGGATCTCGGCTTCAACCCCGGGCACCTGGGTGAGAATCTCCCGGGGCACCTGGCGGGCCCCCGCCGCGGCGAGGTAAAACTGGGAGATAAACTCGTTGAGCAGCGCCGGCACATCCTGGTCGAGGGGCACCCTGGGGTAGTGGCTGCGGCTGCCCACCATGCGGCCGTGGCGGATAAACAGCATATGCACACAGGCCAGGTCGCCGGCCATGGCGGCGGCGACGATGTCCACATCCCCCTGCCCGGACTCGATGATCTGCTCCGCCTGGACCTGGCGCAGGGCGATGATCTTGTCCCTCAGCCCCGCCGCCTGCTCAAACGCCAGGGCGGTGGACGCCAGGTCCATGGCCTTTTCCAGCTCGCGGATGATCTCGTCGTTCTTGCCCTCCAGGAACAGCTCGGTGTGGTGCACATCCCGCTGGTAGTCCTCCTCGCTGATCAAGCCGACACAGGGGCCGGTGCAGCGCTTGATCTGATACTGGAGGCAGGGCCGGGAGCGGTTGCGGAAAAAACTGTCCTCGCACTGGCGCACACGAAAGGTCTTTTGCAGAAAGGTCAGGCTTTCCCGCACTGCGGTCACCCCGGGGTAGGGACCGAAATACTTGCCCTTGCGGCTTTTGGTGCCGCGGTGGAACCCCAGCCGGGGAAAGGGCTCGCCGGTGGACAGGAACACATAGGGGTAGGACTTGTCGTCCCGCAACAGCACATTGTAGGGAGGCCGATACTGCTTGATCAGGTTCTGCTCGAGAATCAGCGCCTCGATCTCGGTGTCGGTGACGGTCACCTGGACCCCGGCGATACGGCCCACCAGGGCCCGGGTTTTGGGGGCCAGCCCGGTGTTGCGAAAATAGCTGGCCACCCGCTTCTTCAGGTTTTTGGCCTTGCCCACATAGAGCACGTCGCCACCCTCCCCCAGCATCTGGTAGACGCCCGGGCGCTGGGTGAGGTTTTTGAGAAAGCTGCTGCTGTCGAACACGGCCCCGGTCATCAGAGAATTTCGTTGGGGTCCACCAGACCGTGCTTGACCGCCGCCAGGGTCAGCTCCACATCATTGCTGACCCCGAGCTTTTCGTAGATCCGGTATTTGTGGGTATTGATGGTCTTGACGCTGATATTGAGGATGGCGGCAACCTCGCCGGCCCGGTGGCCACTGGTGATCATCTGGGCCACCTGGAGCTCCCGCTCCGAGAGCTGAGCCAGGGGCGAGGCCTCCTGACCCGGGGCCAGACCCTTGACGATCATCTGCTGGGCAATGGCCGGGCAGATATAGATTTCTCCGGCGGTCACGGTGTTGATGGCGGTGGCGATTTCATCCACCCCGGTATTCTTGGTGATATATCCCGAGGCCCCGGCCTTGAGCAGATGGCGGGGATGGACCTCGTCGTTGAGGGCGGTGATGATGATCACCTTGGCCTGGCTACCCCCCAACAGAATGCGGCGGGTGGCCTCCACCCCGCCGATACCGGGCATGCGGATATCCATCAGCACCACATCCGGGTCGAGTTGGCGCACCGCATCCATGGCCTCCTCGCCGCTGGCGGCCTGGCCCACGACCACCACCCCCGGGATTTCCTCCAGGGTGCCGCACAGGCCCAGGCGGATCAAATGATGGTCGTCCACGACGAGTACGGAAATCATTGGTGTGCACACCTCCGGTGTGGGGCGCCTGAGGCGGCGCTGCATGGGAGCGGAGAGTATACCGTCCTTGGTCCTGGCACAACGCGGTGGCGAGTCTGTCGGGCTAGACAG
>CAZWUP010000109.1:4111-8484 GCA_964637045.1 uncultured Porticoccaceae bacterium
GGCTAGACAGCCTTGAGTGACGCCATATCGATCACAAAGCGATAGTGAACGTCATTGTTCTCCATGCGCTGGTAGGCGGTATTGATGTCCGCCATGGGGATCATCTCGATGTCGCAGGTGATGCCCTTTTCGGCACAGTAGTCCAGCATCTGCTGGGTTTCGGCAATGCCGCCGATGGCCGAACCGGAGAGCGCCTTGCGGCCGCCCATCAGCAGCCCGCTGTGCATCGGCTCCAGCATGCCGATATGGCCCACCATCACCAGGTTGCCGTTCCTGCGCAGGGCCATCATATAGGGGGTAACGGCGTGGTCGGTGGGCACGGTATCCACAATCAGGTCGAAGTAGCGCATCACCCCCTTCATTTGCTCCTGATCCTTGGAGATCACCACCTTGTGGGCCCCCAGGCGCTTGGCTTCCTCCACCTTGGACGGCGAGGTGGTGAACAGGGTCACCTCCGCCCCCATGGCGGCGGCAAACTTCAGGGCCATGTGGCCCAGGCCACCCAGGCCCACCACACCGACCCGCATGCCAGGTTTCACGCCGTGGTAGTTGAGGGGGGAGTAGGTGGTGATGCCGGCACACAACAGGGGCGCCGCGGCGGCCAGGTCCAGGCCCTCGGGCACCCGCAGCACAAACTTGTCCCGCACCAGGATGCGGCTGGAATAGCCCCCGTAGGTGGGCGAGCCGTCGACCCTGTCCTTGTCACCATAGGTTTGGGTGGCACCCGCCAGGCAGTACTGCTCCTCGCCGTCGGTGCAGGAGTCACAACTCTGGCAGGAGTCCACGATACAGCCCACCGCCACCGCATCGCCGACGGCAAAGTCTTTCACCTCGGCGCCAACGGCACTGACCCGGCCGACGATTTCGTGGCCCGGCACCATGGGGTAGACGGTCCTGCCCCAATGGTTTTGCACCTGGTGGAGATCGGAGTGGCACACGCCACAGTAAAGGATATCGATTTGGACATCGTCCGCCCTGGGGGCGCGGCGCTCGAATGAATACGGCGTCATCTGCCCTGAGGCATCGCGGGCGGCGTATCCGACAACGGAATGGGACATGGTTATTTCCTCTGGGAATTATGGCTATGGAAAGATAACAAACTCCGGCTGCGGGGCCGGTAGGCTGAGTCGAGTCTAGCGAATGCCAGCTGTCCGTGGCAAATTCCGCGCCGGCAGAGCCGGCCCCGCGAAGCGCTTCGCCTCAGGCGCCTACTTCTGGTGGGTCTCCCTGCCGGCGAGGGCCCCATAGAGCGGCAGCGGATTCAGACCTCCAGAGAGTTGTGGGACAGCAATGACGCAACTTGTAAAATCCCGGCAATTCATCGACACTCGTTGCCTGCGTATTCCCTCTAACAATACAACTCCCACAGGTATCCCATGTCCCAGGAAGTCCTTGTCGAACGTCGCGCCAACGGCGTGGCCCTAGTCACCCTCAACCGTCCCCAGGCCATGAACGCCCTCTCGGCCTCCCTGCGCCTGGCCCTCAGTGAGGCCATGATCGCCATCCGCGACGACCCCGCCGTCAAGGTGGTGGTGCTCACCGGCGCCGGAGAGAAGGCCTTTACCGCCGGGCTGGATCTCAAGGAGCTGGGCAGTGACACCGCTGGCCTCAATGCCGCCACCGACCCCGACCCCAAATCCAACCCGGTCAACGCCGTGGCCAGCTGTGGCAAGCCGGTGATTGGCGCCATCAACGGTGTCGCCATTACCGGCGGGTTTGAAGTGGCCCTGGCCTGCGACATTCTGATCGCCTCCAGCAACGCCCGCTTCGCCGACACCCACGCCCTGGTGGGCATCATGCCCGGCTGGGGCCTGTCCCAGAAGCTGTCCCGCATCATCGGCCTGTCCCGGGCCCGGGAGATGTCCTTCAGCGGCCGCTTTATCGACGCCCAGACCGCCTGTGACTGGGGCCTGGTCAACCGGGTAGTAGCCGCCGATCAGCTGCTGGATGAAGCCCTGGCGCTGGCGGACAAGATCGCCACCGTGGATACCAAGTTCATTGCCGATTACCGGGGGCTGATGAACACCGGCTACTCCCTGCCCCTGGACCAGGCCCTGGAGTACGAGCGCCTCTACTCCACCCTGTACAACGCCAACGTATCCCCCGAGGATGTCGAACAGCGCCGCAGCGGGGTCATGGCGAGGGGCCGCGCGCAACAATGACCAGCACCACCAAACACACCTTCTGCCGGATCTGTGCGGGCAAATGTGGCCTGCTGGTGGAGGTGGACGACGCCACCGATCAGATCCTGCGCATCCGCGGCGACCACGGCCACCCCATGACCCTGGGCTATGCCTGCGTCAAGGGGCTCCAGGCCGGGGAGCTTCACCAGGGTCCCCAGCGCCTGTTGCGACCCCTGGAGAAACAGCCGGACGGCAGCTTTGCGGAAATCGATGCCGAAACCGCCCTCGACCGCATTGCCGAACGCATCGGGGCCATCGCCGAAACCCACGGCGCCGACGCGGTGGCCACCTTTCGCGGCACCCAGCACTACGCCAATACCACTGCCTTCCATATGATGAGCAGCTTTATTCGCGCCCTGGGCACCAAGTCGCGGTTCTCCACCATGACCATCGACCAGTCCGCCAAGTGGGTGGCGGACCACCGCCTCGGCGCCTGGGGCGCCGGCCGCCAGCGCTTCGAAGACGCCGATGTGTGGATGTTTATCGGCTACAACCCGGTGGTCTCGGTACAGGCCATCAACGGCTTCACCGCCCTCAATCCGGTAAAGCGGCTGAAGGCGGCGAAGGAGCGGGGCATGAAAATCATTGTCATCGACCCGCGGAAAACCGAAACCACCCATTACGCCGACGTTCACCTGCAAATTTTCCCCGGCGAAGACCCCACGGTGATGGCTGGACTGCTGCACCTCGTTCTCGCCAATGGCTGGCACGATGGGGAATTTTGCGACCGCTACGTGACTGGCCTGGACCAGCTGCGCCAGGCGGTGGCCCACTTTACGCCGGACTATGTGAGTCGCCGCGCAGGGATCGCCGCCGACGATCTGCGGCGGGCGGCGGAATTGTTTGCCCACAACGGCCGCCGGGGCATTGCCACCAGCGGCACCGGCCCCGACATGATCCCCCGCTCCAATCTGGCGGAACATTTGGTGGAAACCCTGAATGTGGTGTGCGGCCGCTTTATCCGCGAGGGGGAGCGACTCGCCAACCCAGGGCCCCTGAGCCCGCGCCGCGCTATCCGCGCCGAAGTCATTGCCCCCAGCCGGCCCTGGGAAAGGGGGCGCAAAAGCCGGGTCCACAACCTGGGGATGATCAACGGGGAAATGATGTCCGGCGTCATCGCCGAAGAAATCCTGACCCCCGGTGAGGGTCAGGTGCGGGCCATGATCGTCGACGGCGGCAACCCGGTCAACGCCCTCCCCGACCGCCAGCAGGCCATTCGCGCCCTGTCCTCCCTGGACCTGCTGGTGACCATCGACCCCTACCTGTCGGAAACCGCCGAGCTGGCGGACTATGTGCTGCCGCCGCTGATGATGTTCGAGCGCCCCGACGTGCCCATGATGTTCGAAAAGACCGCCTTCCCCGAACCCTACACCCAGTACACCGAGGCGGTGGTCAAGCCGCCATCGGATTCCGACCTGGTGGAGGACTGGTATGTGTTCTGGGCCCTTGCCAAGCGCCTCGGCCGCCCGCTGAACTTCGCCGGCAGCGACCTGGATATGGCCCAGCCGCCCACCACTGAGGAACTGCTGGAGCTTCTACTCAAGGATGCCCAGGTCGACCTGGAAGAATTAAAGACCCTGCCCCAGGGCAGGGTCTTCGACCTGCCGCCGCTGTATGTCTCCGGCCCCAGGGAGGACCGCGCAGGCAATCGCTTCGAGGTCGCCCCCGAGGATGTTGTGGCGGAATTGCAGGAGGTGGCTGGGGAAGCCGTCAACCAGCTGGCCCTGCGCAACGGCCGCGAGTACCCCTTGCGGCTGTCGGTGCGCCGGGACCGCACGGTGCTGAACACCAGCTACCGGCAAATGAGCTTTGCCCGCAAGCGCATGCCCACCAATCCCCTGTGGCTCAACCCCCAGGACCTGGACTCTTTGGGCCTGGCGGACGGCGACAGTGCCTGGCTGGTGTCCAGCCACGGCAGGCTGCAGGTTGCCCTGGCGGCGGACAAGTCGATGAAACCCGGGGTGGTAGCCATCAGCCACGGCTGGGGTGGCAGTGGCGGCGGTGAACGGGGAGAGGAGCTGGGTGTTTCCGTCAACGACATCATCCCCCTGGACGGGTTTCTGGAACCCATCAACGGCATGCCCTGGTACTCCGCGGTCCCGGTGGCCATTGAAGCTGTTCAGGGAGCCTCTGATTAATTGTCATTGCGAGGAGTCTTTAGCTGCGAGCCTTTAGCTGCGAGCGAAGCGC
>CAZWUP010000110.1:0-8419 GCA_964637045.1 uncultured Porticoccaceae bacterium
ACCGCACCTGGCAGGAGGCCTTCTACACCGACAGCAAGGCCCATGTGGAAGCGGAGTGCGCACGCATGGGGCTGGGCTGCGAGTGGCTGGCCAACGGCAGTGTATCGGTCACCTACCGGGCGCGGGGCTTTATCGACCATCCCCAGACCGGCCAGGAGATCTGGTTCAACCAGATCGCCACCCAGTCGGTGACCCTGGAAAACTTCGGACCCGCCCGCTACCCCCTGATGCGGGATTTCTACAGCGACGACTACCCGCCGCCCTTCGATACCCGCTACGGGGACCGCAGCAAAATCGACCTGGAGGATGTCAACGGCCTGTACCCCATCTACGATGACATGGTGGTGGCCATCCCCTACCGCCAGGGGGATGTCCTGCTGATCGACAACTACCAGACCGCCCACGGCCGCAACCCCTACAGCGGCACTCGGGATGTGCGGGTGATGCTGCTCAAGTAACGACACAGGTCGCCTGTGCAACCTGCTGGTCAAAACCACAGGGACAGCCTGTGAACAGGGACAGTCCGCCCCTGGCCACCATTGTCGCCCCTCGGGAGCTTCGCTCCCCGGTCGCCGCCCTGCGTGGATCCTGCGCTCACATCGAGGGGCAAACCCGGCACCTGCCGCTGGGGCACCAGCTTATAGACGGGTGGCTACCGGTGAGGGGCAAGACCCTGGCGGACCTGGTTATCTCGCTTCCCTCTGCCGCTATTTATCACAGATAATTCAGCGCCATTCCCCCTGGCTTTGACAACGAGAGAACCATGAGCGAACCCATCCACCTTACCCAGTACAGTCACGGCGCCGGCTGTGGCTGCAAGATTTCCCCCGCGGTGCTGGAGCAGATTCTCGCCGGCAGTGGCCCCCAGCACCTGGACCCCAACCTGTGGGTAGGCAATGCCTCCCGTGACGATGCCGCGGTGTACGCCATCGACGAGGAACGGGGGGTGGTGTCCACCACCGATTTTTTCATGCCCATTGTCGACGACCCCTTTGACTTCGGGCGCATCGCCGCCACCAATGCCATCAGCGACATTTACGCCATGGGCGCCCAGCCCCTGATGGCCATCGCCATTCTCGGCTGGCCGGTGAATGTGCTGGGACCGGAAGTGGCCCGGGAGGTGATTCGCGGCGGCCGCGCCATCTGCGACGAGGCGGGCATTCCCCTTTCCGGCGGTCACTCCATCGACGCCCCGGAGCCCATCTTCGGCCTGGCGGTGACCGGCATCGTCGACCGCGCCCAGCTCAAGCGCAACGACACCGCCACCGCCGGCTGCCTGCTGTACCTCACCAAGCCCCTGGGTATCGGCATCCTCACCACGGCGGAAAAGCAGGGCAAGCTGCGCGCCGAGGACAGAGGCGTGGCCCGCGACCTGATGTGTACCCTCAACAGCGTGGGGCGGCACTTTGCCACCCTCGACGGCGTCACAGCCATGACCGATGTCACCGGCTTCGGCCTGCTTGGGCACCTGGTGGAAATGGCCGACGGCAGCATGCTCACCGCCCGCCTCGACATTGGCGCCGTGCCCCGTCTGGCCAGTGCCGAATACTACCTGGACGCCGGCTGCATTCCCGGCGGCACCGGCCGCAACTTCGCCAGCTACGGCCAGCGCATCTCCCCGCTGGAGGTGCGCTGGCAACAATTGTTGTGCGACCCCCAGACCAGCGGCGGGCTGCTGGTGGCGGTTGAGCCCCAGGCCAACGGCGAGTTTCTGGCGATGGCGGCTGGCCTGGGGCTCGACCTCGCCCCCATCGGCGAGCTGGTGCCAGCCAGCCAGTTTGCGGTGGAGCTTAGGTGACCAGGGACAACAGCGACAACTATCGGGAGATCCTCCTCAGCGGCGCGCCCCTGCTGGATGTGCGCGCTCCGGTGGAGTTCAACAAGGGCGCTTTTCCCAACGCGGTGAATCTACCGCTGATGAACGACAGCGAGCGCCAGAAAGTGGGCACCTGCTACAAGCTGCGGGGCCAGCAGGCCGCCATTGCGCTGGGTCACCAACTGGTGTGCGGGGATATCAAGGCCGAGCGCATCAGGGGATGGCAAGAATTTGCCCGCGCCCACCCCCAGGGCTACCTGTACTGTTTCCGCGGCGGCCTGCGCTCCCAACTCAGCCAGCAGTGGCTGGCGCAGGAGGGCGGCATTGCCTACCCGCGGATTATCGGCGGCTACAAGGCCATGCGCAGCTTTCTGCTGGACGCCCTCGACGGCCTCTCCAACCACAGTGAGCTGGTGGTAGTGGGCGGGCTCACCGGCACCGGCAAAACCGAGGTCCTGGCGCAGCTTGCCAACGCCATCGATCTGGAGGGCCACGCCAACCACCGGGGCTCCAGCTTTGGCAAGCACGCCACCCCGCAGCCGGCACAGATCAATTTCGAGAACAACCTGGCCATCGATTTTCTCACCAAGAGCGACCGGGGCATGGACAGGTTCGTGGTGGAGGACGAGAGCCGCGCCATTGGCCGCTGTGCCCTGCCCCTGGCCCTCTACGCCGCCATGAGCGCCGCGCCAATAGTCTGGCTGGAGGACAGCCTGGCGGGACGGGTGGAGCGGATTCTGCAGGACTATGTGGTGGACCTGCGGGCGGAGTTTACCGCCCTCCACGGCGAAGAACAGGGCTTTGTCGCCTTCGCCCACCGCCTGCGGGAAAGCCTGGACAATATTCTCAAACGCCTGGGGGGAGAGCGCCACCGGCGGCTGGCGGCCACCATGGATGCCGCCCTCACTGAACAGCGGCGCAGCGGTGCCCTGGACGGCCACCGGGACTGGATCGCCGGCCTGCTCACCCAGTACTACGATCCCATGTACGCTTTCCAGCGCCAGGCCAAGGCGGAGCGGATAGTATATAGCGGCAACAGGGAAGACGTCGTCGGCTATCTGCGGGAGCACTGTGGGTAACGGGCGGGGGTGGTCTACCCGGAGCAAGCGATGACATCAAAATCCGCCCGCCTCGACCGCTTCCTCAGCGCCCGCACCGGCATCAAGCGCGGCGATGTTCGGCTGCTGCTGGCCAGGGGACGGGTGCGGGTGGACGGCGCTGTGGCCAGGGATATCAATCAGCTGGTCGGCCCCTTCAACCGCATCGACCTGGATGGCGCCCCGGTGCAGGACAGAACCCCGGTGTACCTGATGCTGCACAAGCCCACAGGCGTCGTCAGCGCAACCCGGGACCGGCGACACCCCACGGTGCTCGACCTGGTGGACCCGGACAACAGGGACGGCCTGCATATTGCCGGGCGCCTGGATTTCAACTCCTCGGGGCTGCTGTTACTCACCAACGACGGCGCCTGGTCGCGGCGCCTCAGCGATCCGCGCTGGCAGATCCCCAAGCGCTACCTGGTGACCCTGGAGCGACCCCTGACGGCGGCCGCTGTTGCGGCCTTTGCCGAGGGCTTTTATTTCCCCTATGAGAAACTGACCACCCGTCCCGCCGGACTGCGCATCCTCGGCGACCACACCGCCGAAGTGACCCTGATGGAGGGCCGCTACCATCAAATCAAGCGGATGTTCGGCCGCCTTCGCAACCGGGTTCTTGCCCTCCACAGGGTAGCCGTGGGCACCATCCTCCTCGACCCGGCACTGGAAGCCGGCCAGCATCGACAGCTGACGGCTGAAGAGGTCGAGCAAACCCCCGGCTCACCCCGGGCCGCACCCCACCTTTGACAGCTGTCCTCCAGCCTTGCAACGGTCACAAATGATTCATCCCCTTGTCACCGAAGGCCGCTAAGTTCAAGCCTCCACCACCCCCCATTCCACCACCTTTGGAGAGGCCGCCAATGAACGACAAGATTCCCGATTCCGCCCTGCTTGACGCCACCGACGAAACCAACAGCAACACCTCCGACAACCCCCACTTCTCGTCCATCCTCGCCAAGCGCCTGTCCCGCCGCCAGATGTTGTCGGGCAGCCTGACCGCCGCCGTGGCCGGGATGTTTTCCGCCACCGCGATGCCCCAACTGGCCAACGCCAAGGGACCAAAGTTTCTGCCCCCGGCGGCGGGCACCAACCCCGCGTTCGCCCTCAACCCGCTGCTGACCTTTGCCGCCGTGCCGCCCACCCGCTCCGACACCGCCACCGTGCCCCACGGCTACCGGGTTCAGACGCTGATCCCCTGGGGCACCCCCCTCACCGGCAGCTACCCCGACTATCGGCCGGATGCCAGCAACAGCGGCGCCGAGCAGGAGCAGCAGGTGGGGTCGCACCACGATGGCATGCACTACTTCCCCATGCCCCAGAACCCCAATGGCCACGGCCTGCTCTGCGTGAACCACGAGTATGTGGACCAGTACAATTTTCACCCTGGCGGCGCCAATAACGCCAACCCCCGCCCCGCCGACCAGGTGCGCAAGGAAATTGCCGGCCACGGCGTGAGTGTGGTGGAAATCAAGAAAGACAGCGCTTCAGGAACCTGGGACCTGGTGCGCGGGGTCTACAACCGCCGCATCACCGCGGGCACCCCCATGGAGATCCACGGCCCGGTGCGCGGCAGCGACCTGGTGAAAACCCGGTACAGCCCGGAGGGCACCATGACCAGGGGCACCATCAACAATTGCGGTCACGGCTACACGCCCTGGGGTACCTACCTCACCTGTGAGGAAAACTGGGCCGGCTATTTCGTCAATAAAACCGGCCGCCCCCGGGAGCACAGCCGCTATGGGGTGAGCACCAGCAATGGCCGCTATCGCTGGGAAACCGCCCAGGGCGGCGCCGATGAACATATCCGTTTCGACGCCTCCGCCACCGGCGCCGACCCCAGCCAGGACTATCGCAACGAGCCCAACGGCCAGGGCTGGATTGTGGAGATCGATCCCTTCAACCCCTTCAGCCTGCCCAAAAAGCGCACCGCCATGGGCCGCTTCGCCCACGAAGGCTGTTGGCTGGCCCCGCCCCAGCAGGGTCAGCCGGTGGTGTTCTACTCCGGCGATGACGCCCGGAACGAGTACGTTTACAAGTTCGTCACCAGGGCCCGCTACCACAAGGGGGTAAACGGCGACATTCTCGACCAGGGGACCCTCTATGTGGCCCGTTTCCACGATGACGGCAGCGGCGACTGGCTGGCCCTGGATTTCGACAGCCCCGACTTCCAGGCCGCCGCCCTGGCCAAGGGTGTCACCTTTGCCGACCAGGCCGATGTGCTGGTCAATACTCGGCTGGCGGCGGATGTGGTGGGAGCCACCAAGATGGACCGCCCGGAGTGGGGCACAGTGCACCCCCAAACCCGGGAGGTGTATATGACCATGACCAACAACAGCTCGCGCACGGCGGCCGCCATCGACGCCGCCAACCCCCGCGGCCCCAACCCCTACGGCCATATCATCCGCTGGCGCGAGCAGGGCAACCGCTCCTGGGCCACCAGGTTCGAGTGGGACCTGTTTGTCCTGTCCGGCACCGAGGACGACAGCCAGGTGCTGCCGGAACAGGGGGGGCCCGGCCTGTCCCAGGACAATATCCACGCCAGTCCCGACGGCCTGTGGCTGGACCAGCACGGGGTACTGTGGATTCAGACCGACATGAGCGGCTCCCAGCAACAGTCCGGCCCCTTTGGCGCCAATCAGATGCTGGCGGCCAATCCTGTCACCGGTGAAATCAAGCGCTTTCTGGTGGGCCCCAATGACCAGGAAACCACCGGCGTGGTGTCCACCCCCGACGGCAGGAACCTGTTTGTCAACTTCCAGCACCCTGGCGACAGGTCCAATGCCGCCCTTGGCTTCACCAGCAACTGGCCGGACAGCGGCAATGTCTTCGCCCACCCGGGTGACCCCCAGGTGGTTGCCAACCCGGCCGGCCCCCGCCCGCGCTCAGCCACCATCGTCATCACCCGTGACGACGGCGGTATCGTCGGTGTGAACTGAGCTGCTGGCAACCTGTCCAGGACGATCGTCGGGCACGGACGCCCGCCTTTCTCCCGGCCAAAACTTCGCAAACTCACAGGGGGAGCGGCGGCGTCAAAACGCCCTTGGCCCGTAACCCGTCACTGCCGCAACACCCAATTCCCGACCCAGCGCCGTCAGGGGATGGACCACCACCAGGCCTTTCACCGATTTTTTGAACTTGCCCAGATCCGCCTGTTCCGCCTTGCTGAGGACGCGGTGGAAGGGCATGGCCCTGAGGTTTTCGGCCTGCGCTGACAGCTGCTTGCTCTGCAACCCTTTGATACTGGCAATCTGCTTGCTGAGGGCCGCCATCTCCTCGCTGAATTGTTGGGCGACGACGAGATCGCCCCGCTGCTTTGCCGCCGCCAGCTTGCGCCGGGTTTTGTCCAGCTTGTCATTGAGCTGCTGAAGGTCGTTTTTTACGTTCACAGGGGTCTCTCGTGGGTTGGCACTGACAGAAGAGGGGGATCCCGGCAAGTCTACAGCAATCCCGCCGGATTCCACGCCGACGGGGCACTGCCATCGCCCTGCCCTCCCGGCGGTGGATGGGCTTATAATCCCCCCTCAGGGTTGGCCCGGCCACAATGGCGACGCCAATCACCGTTTTTTCCGCTATTGAACCGA
This sequence comes from uncultured Porticoccaceae bacterium, assembly GCA_964637045.1. Lineage (GTDB taxonomy): Bacteria > Pseudomonadota > Gammaproteobacteria > Pseudomonadales > Porticoccaceae > CAYXXZ01. The sequence goes on from CAZWUP010000110.1 coordinate 6,495, forward strand.
AGAACTCCATGCTCAACCGACTTCTGACCCTGGCGGTCAGTGTGGTGCTGATTGCCGCCAGCGCCGTCACCGCCGCCAACCAACCCAACGGCACCAAAGTACTGCGCATTTCCGCGATCCCCGACGAGGCCCCCACCGAGCTCCAGCGCAAGTTCAAACCCCTGGGAGCCTACCTGGAGGAGCAGTTGGGGATGCCGGTCACCTTTACGCCGGTCAGCGACTACGCCGCGGTGGTCGAGGCCCTGGCGGCGGAGCGCATCGATCTGGCCTGGCTGGGGGGCTTTACCTTTGTCCAGGCGCGGCTGCGAACCGGCACCGCCATCCCCCTGGTGCAGCGGGAGGAAGACCGCAACTTCACCAGTAAATTTATCACCTCGGACCCCGGGGTCAGCTCCCTGGCGGACCTGAAAGGCAAGACCTTTGCCTTCGGCTCGGTGTCCTCCACCTCCGGCAGCCTGATGCCCCGCTACTTTATGTTGCAGGACGGCATCGAGCCGGAATCCCACTTCAGCCGCGTCGCCTATTCCGGCGCCCACGACGCCACTGTCGCCTGGGTGGCCTCGGGCAAGGTGACCGCGGGGGTGCTCAATGCCGCGGTGTGGCACAAGCTGGTGGCCAATGGCACCGTCGACCCCGAAAAAGTGTCGGTGTTCGCCACCACCCCCGGCTACTACGACTACAACTGGACGGTGCGCGGCAACCTGGCCCCTGAGCTGCGGGACAAAATCCGCTCGGCCTTTCTGGCCCTGGATCCGGACAATCCCGCCCACCGGGAGATCCTCGACCTGCAGGGCGCCAGCAGATTTATTCCCACCGAGGCCGCCAACTATCAGGGTATCGAGGATGCCGCCCGCTCCGCCGGCCTGCTGAAATGACCATCCGCCTGGCTGGCGCCGGGTTCCGCCACGGCGGGATCCCTGCCCTCGGCGCGCTCGCTATGACTGTCGCCAGGGGTGAGCAGGTGGCCGTGATCGGCCCCTCCGGGGCCGGCAAAACCACTCTGCTGAGATTGCTGGCCACCGCCCTGCGCCCGGACAGCGGCAGCGTGGAGGTGCTGGGGTGTGACCCCTGGCGGCTGTCCCCCCGCGCCCGCCAACGGCTGCGGGCCCGCATTGGCCTGATCCAGCAGGCTCCCCCCCTGCCCCCGCGGCAGCGGGTGGTGACCGCCGTGGGCGGCGGCAGGCTGGGCCAGTGGTCCCTGGCCAGATCCCTGGTCAATCTGGTGTATCCCCTCGACCTCCAGGGGGTTCGGCAAAGCCTTGAGCGACTGGATATGGGGGACAGGCTGTTCGACCGCTGCGACCAGCTCTCCGGTGGGCAGCTGCAGCGGGTGGCCATTGCCCGCACCCTTTACCAGCACCCCGACCTGCTGCTGGCGGACGAACCGGTGTCCGCCATGGACCCGGTGCTGGCCGGCCACACCCTTTCGGTGCTTATCGCCCAGGGGCGGGCAAAGGGCGCAACCCTGGTGGCCAGCCTTCATGCGGTAGACCTGGCGCTGGAGTATTTTCCGCGAATTGTCGGCCTGCGGGACGGAGCCATGATGTTCGACTGCCCGGCCCATCAGGTTACCAGCGACAATCTGGATGCCCTCTACGCCAACGATCAACTCTACCCGGCAGTTCCGCGCCCGCCCCACCAGTCGCCTACCGCCGACGCCACCTACGGCTGCCGATGAAGCCCCCCCTGCGGGACAACCCGCCCCGGGATCCGGCCAGCCGCACCCGGCTGAGCCTGGCAATTGTCGCCCTCGTCCTGCTCTGGCCCGCGCTCCAGGTCAGCGAGTTCAACCTGGCGGCGCTGCTGGACCCGGCCAATATCCACACCATGGGCAGCTTCCTGTCCGGATTCTGGCCTCCCACCGGCGACCCGGTATTTGTCGCGCTGCTGGCAAGGGCGACGGTAGAGACCCTGGCCATGGCCAC
>CAZWUP010000111.1:0-8399 GCA_964637045.1 uncultured Porticoccaceae bacterium
TCTCCAAGAAGCTCTACCCCAACGTGGACTTCTATTCCGGCATCATCATGAAGGCAATCGGCATTCCCACCGAAATGTTCACCGCAATTTTTGCCACCGGCCGCACCGTGGGCTGGATCGCCCACTGGAACGAAATGCTCAGCAACCCCTACCGTATCGGCAGGCCCCGCCAGCTGTATCTGGGCCATACCCAGCGGGATTACCCGGCGAAGTGATCGGATCTGAAAGAAAGCGGCCACGGCCGCTTTTTTTGTGCCGGGACTTCAGCCGCCGACAGCCCCGGGCACCGCGCAGAACTCCGCCAGCCCGCCCTGCTGCTGGGTGGTGTCCACCAAATCCTCCAGCTCCCTGAGGGCAACGGAAAACATCGCGTAATTGCGCTGGGTGGTGCCCTTCATTTCACCGATCATATCCCGCCAGCGGCTCACCAGTATCTGCTGACTTTGCTGCCAGTGATCGAGGCGGATCTGCAACTCATCGCCGCCGCCGAGCTCGCTGAGCATGGCCACCGCCAGGGTCCGGTACTGGCTCTCCAGGTTGTCCATAAAGGACTCCCGGGCAAAATCCTCCCACCGGGTGAGGGATGGCAGGGCAATAATTTGCTCCGAGAACCACTCCAGCTGCAGGAGCTCCCCCAGCTGGCTGTAAATTTCGCTCACCAGGTCGATGTCGGCACCGGTGCGGATGGCCACGTCCGCCATACCAAAGGCAAAAAAGAGGTCGCTGGCGGAATCGATCAACATGGTGGCGTAGCTGCTCAGCCCCATCTCCTGCAACTCGGCAATCTGGCTGTCCTGGTGATGCTGCACCGCCTGCTGCTGTTCCACACTGGCCGCCAACAGGGTGTTGATCACCGGTTTCAAGCTGTCGATTTCAGCCCCCGTATTGGTGCAGCTGCGCCGGTTGCGGATTACCCAGCGGGTCGCTCTGCGCCCCAGCCGCATCAGGCTGAGGTGAAGCCGGGCCTGCAGCTGGCTGTCCTGCTTGTGGTCCAGGGCCTCCACCTCTCGCCACACCGACTCCAGATCGAGCACATCGCGGACCGTGACATAGGCCCTGACCACGGCACCACCATCGGCCCCCGTCGACTTGATCTGGCGATGGACAAAGGTTACCCCCATAAGGTCGACGACCTCATTTGCCAACAGGTTGCACAGCACCTCCCGCCGCAACGCATGGTTGGCCAGCACCTGGGGACTGCGCTGGGACAGGGATTCGGGAAAGGCCTTGTGAATTTCCCCGGCGATATAGGGATCGTCGCCAATGTCCGACACCAGCAACTGCTGCTTGAAGAGAATTTTGCTGTAGGAAATCAGTATCGCCAGCTCCGGCCGGGTGAGAAACTGGCCACTCTTTTCCCGCTCCGCCAGCACCTCGTCGTCCGGGAGGTATTCCAGATGCCGGTTGAGCAGGCCGGCCGCTTCCCAGTCGCCGATACAGTGCCAGAACTCTGACAGGTTGTCCGCCGCCTTGACCCTGGCCAGGGAAATGGCCTGGGTCTGGCGGTAGTTGTGGTGCAACACCTTGGCCGCCACCTCCTCGGTCATTTCCTCCAGCCAGGCGTTGCGCTGCTTGTTGGTGAGGTCCTCATCCGCCACCAGCTTGATCAGCGCAATCTTGATATTGACCTCCTGGTCGGAGCAGTCGACACCCCCGGAGTTGTCGATAAAATCCGTGTTGCAGGCGCCCCCCGCCAGGGCGTATTCGATCCGCCCCCGCTGGGTCATGCCCAGATTGCCGCCCTCGCCGAACACCTTGCAACGCAGTTCACCGCCATCCACCCGCAGTTCGTCGCTGGCACGATCGCCGGCATCGGCGTGTGACTCGCCACGGCCCTTCACGTAGGTGCCGATGCCGCCGTTCCAGATCAGGTCCACCGGGGCGCACAGCAGGCGCTTGATCAGGGCATTGGGTGACAGTGTCCGATCCTCGACCCCCAGCAGCTCCCGCACTTCGGGAGACAGCGCGATGGCCTTGGTGTCCCGGGAGTAGATCCCTCCCCCCTTAGAAATCAGGCTTGCGTCGTAATCCTCCCAGCTGGAGCCCGCAAGGTGAAACAGGCGCTGGCGCTCAGTGAACGAGGTTGCGGCATCGGGGCTGGGGTCGAGAAAAATAGACTTGTGGTTAAATGCCGCCACCAGACGGATACAGGGGGACAGCAACATACCGTTGCCAAACACATCCCCCGACATGTCGCCAATCCCCATCACGGTGAACTCCTGCTCCTGGATATTGACCCCCTGCTCCCGGAAGTGTCGCTGTACCGCGACCCAGGCGCCGCGGGCGGTAATGCCCATTTTCTTGTGGTCGTAGCCCTGGCTGCCGCCGGAGGCAAAGGCATCCCCAAGCCAGTGGCCGTAGCGAGCGGATACCGAGTTGGCCAGGTCGGAAAAGCTGGCGGTACCCTTGTCGGCGGCCACCACCAGGTAGGCGTCATCGCCGTCACGGCGAATGACATCCCTGGGGGGCGCCACTTCACCGGCAATGATATTGTCGGTGATATCCAGCAGGCCGCCCATAAACAACTCGTAGCAGGCGCGCGCCTCCTCCAGCAGTACGCTGCGGGAACCCCCGGGGGGTGGACGCTTGACGATAAAGCCGCCCTTGGCGCCGGTGGGGACGATCACCGCGTTTTTTACCTGCTGGGCCTTCACCAGGCCGAGAACCTCAGTGCGGTAATCCTCCAGCCGGTCCGACCAGCGAATGCCGCCGCGGGCAATTTTTCCCGCCCGCAAATGGATACCCTCGAAACGGGGGGAGTAGACAAAGATCTCGAACTCCGGCCGCGGCTCGGGCACCAGGGCCAGCTGTCTTGGAGTGAGCTTGATGGCAATGTAGGGCTTTTCCTGCCCCTCGCCATCGCGCTGGAAAAAACTGGTTCTCACGGTGGCGCAGATCAACTGCAGATAGGTCCGCAATACCTGGTCCTGGTTGAGGTTGGCGACGCCGTCGAGAGCCTCGAGAATTTTGCTCTCCAGGCGTTTGCTGCGTTCACTGCGGTCGCTCTTGTCGCCGTCCTGGCCCGCCAGCTTGGGGTCGAAGCAACATTTGAACAGGGCCACCAGATTTCTGGTGATATCCAGATTGGATGCCAGGGTGGCGGCGATAAACTCCTGGCTGATGGTCATCCGCAACTGTTTCATGTAGCGGGCGTAGAGGCGGATCAGAGCCACCGAACGCCAGTCCAGGCGGGCGCCGATCACCAGCCAGTTGAAGGAGTCGTCGTCGACGGTGCCCTGCCATACAGCGCGAAAGGCATCGACAAAATTCTGCCGCACCCCGGGGACGTCGATGGCGACGTCCAGGCTGAATTTGAGGGTGAAATCGTGAACCCAGATATCCTCCCGGGCCGCCGGGGCAAGCTGATAGGGGTGCTCGCCGATCACCTGAAACCCGAGGTTTTCCAGCATCGGCACCATCCGCGACAGGGACAGCTCGCTACCCGGATGAAAAATCTTGAAGCGCATCACGCCGTTTTCCGCCCCCTGGGGCTGGAAAAAGCTCATGGCGATCTGCTGGCCGTCGGCCAATTCGTCGAACAACGCGATGTCGCGGACCGCGCTGCGGGGATCGAAGTGAGACTGGTAGCTGACGGGAAAGGCATCCCGGTAGACTTCCGACTTGTGCAGCCCCTCCTCATCCCCCCAGTGCTCGATAATCGCCTGGTGCAGATCGTCCCGCCAATCGTTGGTGAAGGCGGCAATCTTGCGCTCCAGCTCCGCCACATTGACGTGGCGATAGGCGTCGCTGTCGATGCGCATCACGAAATGGGTTCTGGCCAACAGTGACTGGGTAAAGAAGGTGGCAAACTGGGACTCGGTGGCCGCCAGAGCCGAGCACAACAACTGCTCGGCCTTTTCGCGGATCTCGGTGCGGTAGCTGTCCCGCGGAAAGTAGACGATGCAGTTGATGAATTTTTCGTAGGGATCGGGGCGCATGAACAGCCGCACCAGACGCCGTTCATTGATCTGCCAGATGCCGACGAGAATATCGAACAGTTGGTCCTCGCTGCCGTGCAGCAACTCCTCCCTGGGGTGAACCTCGATGATCTGGCGCAGCGCCTTGCCGTAATGGCCGCTGGGGTTCAACCCGGAACGCTCCATGATTCGGGTCAGCTTGAGACGAATCAGGGGCACGTTGAAAGGGGTCTGGGAATAGACAAGAGAGGTGTACAGCCCCTGAAAGCGGTGTTCGCCGACAACCTTGCCGGAGGCATCCAGGTCCTTGATGATCACATAGTCGCTGTAGGCGTCCCGGTGCACCCTGGACCTGGTGGTGGACTTGGCCAGTGTGAGCACCTGATGGCTGCCATAAAACTCCCTGAACCCGGGAGCCAGCTCCGACACCCGCACTGCCGCGATATCCCTGGGGCGATGGCGAAACATGCCCAGCGCCCTCTCCCCGAGATGGGTGACCAGGGGATCCTCCTCGTCGCTGATGCTGTAATAGCTGTAGGCCAGGAAGGTAAAATGGTTGTCCCGCAACCACTCGAGAAAGGCGATATTTTCTGCCAGCTCCTCCTGCGGAAGCCCCAAAGGCACCTGGCGGACGGTGTCGATTATCTGGTTGAGGCGATCCACACAAGCAAGGTAGTCCCTGTTGACGGCGGCCACGCAATCCAGGACATCGGCAATTTCGGCAATGATTCTCTCATGCTGCTCGGCGGAGCTGTAGTGATCCACCTGAAATGAGATCAGGGCCTCCTTGTGGCTGGCCCCGGTGGCCCTGGCGGGCAGTTCCAGCAGGTGCCCCTCGGCGTCCCGCACCACATCGAACACGGTGCTGTTGATGCTGTGGATCCCCAGCCCATGGCGGGTCAGGGCCATGCGCACCGAATCCACCAAAAACGCCATATCCCCCTGCAACACAAAGACCTGGGTGTGCCTGTGCTCCCAGCCGTCCTCCTCCAGGTTGGGGTTGAAGGAGCGAATCTTGGGCCCGTCCCCGGAAAGCCTGTCCAGATAGCGGCGCAGGGACATTATCAAGCCGGCCAAATCGGCAACCGGCTCGGCGGCCAGCTCCTTGACGGGGGCCAACTTGTAAAGCTTTTGGGCAAAGCTAACCAGCTCCTCGCTGCGCTTGGGCTGGTGCCTGTCAAAATGCTCCCGCAGACTGGCGTAGAGTGGATCGTTGTCCCCTAGATACATGGTTCACCTCGTGTCGCCCGATCGGGCTCCGTTGACGCTTGGGCAACAGAACCCCGCAAAAAGGATAGTACGTTATGGCAATGGGTTTGGGCAAAGCTTGGCGGCCAGTCAGTCTTTATTTGCCCGCCGTCAAATAATGCTTGACAGCACCCCTCCCCCGCCAGGAGACTGCCGGCATCAAGGGGAGTAGCTTTTCCGTTGCGGTATCGTCATCACGGCCGGTGGATCACAGCCCATCGCCCGGTACCGCAGGCAACAGCAGTGTTGCAAGCAAGACCTTGCCGAAGGGCAAGGTGTGCGCGAAGCAAACGTAGCAAGACCTGTGTCCTTCCAGACACGGGTCTTTTTTTTGCTTTGGAGAACGTATGGCTTCTGTAGGTAGTCCTTGGCTATGGCTGGTATTTGCAATGATCGTGGCAACTATGCTGGCCATCGATCTCTTTGCCTGCAAGGGCGGACAACGGCATCGGGTCTCCCTCAAGGAGGCGGCAGCCTGGTCAATTGCCTGGGTCTCGGTGGCACTGCTGTTCAACCTCGGCCTGTGGTGGCATCTCGATATGTCCGTTGGCCGGGAGCTCGCCAATGCCAGAGCGGTGGAATTTCTCACCGGTTACCTGGTGGAAAAATCCCTGGCGGTGGACAACGTCTTCGTGTGGATGATGATTTTTGGTTACTTCGCGGTGCCTCTGGAATTACAGCGGCGAGTCCTCCTGTACGGCATCATCGGCGCCATTGTGCTGCGCACGGCAATGATTTTTGGCGGTAGCTGGCTGATTGCCGAGTTTCACTGGGTACTCTATATATTCGGCGCTTTCCTGGTGATAACCGGCATCAAAATGGTCTGGTTCGCCGGACATCAACCCAACCTCGCGGCGAACCCGCTGATCCGCTGGCTGCGCAACCACTATCCGGTGACCGAAACCCTGGAAGGCGAGCGCTTTTTTGTCACCCGCAACGGCGTGCGGATGCTGACCCCATTGTTCCTGGCCCTGGTGCTGGTGGAGATTTCCGATGTGATCTTTGCCGTGGACAGTATCCCGGCGATCTTTGCCATCACCACGGATCCCTTTATCGTGCTGACATCCAATCTGTTTGCCATCCTCGGCCTGCGCGCCATGTACTTCCTGCTCGCTGATTTGGGTGACCGCTTCGCGCTGTTGAAATACGGTCTGGCCGCGATTCTGGTTTTTATCGGCACCAAAATGCTTGTCGCCGAGTGGTTCAAGATCCCTGTAGTGGTATCCCTCGTCGTGGTGGTTAGCATCCTGGCGGTGTCGGTGGTCCTCAGCCTGTGGCACAGCGACAGGCTCCAAAAGCAGCACCTTTTGGATGGCCAAAACCTGCCCTCCACCGACAAGCCAGTCCTATGACCGCGCAACTCCGGCGCCAGCCAGGCAGCACCCGAATCACCCCATTGCAGTTTGCGCTGACCTTCCTCCTGTGTGCCTTGGTGACCTGGCCCGGCGCCCAGCTTGGCCGTGGAAACACTGACGCCAACCCCGGACTTGTCGCTCAGCTGGAGCAGCTGGCACAGGGCATCCCCAGGGACAAGGGGCAAACCAGGTTCGGCCCGAAAATCCACAGCGCAGACCCGGATGGCGACGACAGCGTTGGCCTGCATCCGGGGGAAACCGATTCCGCAATCACCTGGGAATACGATCAAGGGTTCGTATCACCCCTGGACAGGTCGCGGCAGCAGACTGCCCGCCCCCTCAAATACTCCCCCCAGGCGCCCCGCGCGCCCCCCGCCGCCTAACCTCGGCACCCCGGGGTTCCAGAACCCGGCATAGTTTCGCGACTTGTCTAAAAAATCACTGGTCTGACCGAAAGACCCACGGCTGAAGCGAGTGCTGCCCAGGCATGTGGTGCCCGTCGTCTCCACGGCCCAATCAGTGGCTACGCCCTTTGTTGTATGACAGCTGAGCAGTGGGTTGCCTCACTGGCTCGCGCCGACTCGACGTCGAGCCCGCGCCTGGCTCCGGGCAGAAGACAAGTCCGACACCTATCCCGGCCTGCAATCGGTGCTTGCGGGAATTCCTGCCCACCGTGATCAAGTCAATTTCAAGAGTGATACATCATGAATCGCTACTCTCTCTGGCGCTACCTGCTGATTCTGGCGGTACTGGCATTTGGCGCCATCTATTCCCTGCCCAATCTGTTCGTACCCGATCCGGCACTGCAAGTCACCGGCCAGGACACCGCCCTGGTGCTGGACAAGGCGCTGGTCGAACGCATGAAATCCACCCTGGGTGCGGAGAACATCGCCTTTTTCGGCGAGGAGTTCACCAGCACCGACGCCCTGATTCGCTTCCACAGCACGGCGGAACAACTCAAGGCCAGGGACATCCTGGGTCGGGCGCTGGGTTCCGGCTATGTGGTGGCGCTGAACCTGGCGCCGACCACCCCGGGCTGGCTCGGCGCCCTCGGCGCCAGACCCATGAAACTGGGGCTGGACCTCAGTGGCGGAGTTCACTTTTTGCTCCAGGTCGACACCGATGTGGTCGTCGACAAGTACCTCAAGTCCCAGGTAGAGGAGCTGAAGCGAGTGCTCCGCGAGGAAGGTGTGCGCTACGGCAGTCTGCGCCCGGACGGTCAGGAGGTGGTGGCCACCTTTGCCACCGCGGAGGCCAGAACCAGGGCCGCCGCGGTGGTGGGCAAGGAATTCAATGATTTCGTCCCCCAGCCAAGGGCAGCGGACACTGAGCTGGAACTGAGACTTCGAGTCCTTGACGCCGTGATCCGGGAGCGGGAGAACTACGCCGTGGGCCAGAATCTGACGACCCTGCGCAACCGGGTCAACGAGATCGGCGTGTCCGAACCCATAGTCCAGCGCCAGGGCAGCGACCGCATTGTGGTCGAACTTCCCGGCGTTCAGGACACCGCTGCCGCCAAGCGCATTCTCGGCAAGACCGCCAACCTGGAGTTCCGCCTGGAGGCGACGCCCGGGGACACCCTGGCCGGGCAGGAGTTCGCGTTCACCGACCCCGCTGGCGGAGCGGGTTCGGCCTGGCTGGAACGGGCGGTGGTGATCACCGGCGATCAGGTGAGCAACGCCAGCTCCGGGTTTGACGAAAATGGCTTGCCGCAGGTGAACATCACCCTCGACAGCACTGGCGGTCGCGAGATGAATCGTGCCACTCGCGACAACATCGGACAGCGCCTGGGGGTGCTGTTCATAGAAACCCGCCCGGTGGTACAGGAGGTTCCCAGCGCTTCCGGTGAAATCGACACCCGCATCATCCAGCGGGAAGA
>CAZWUP010000112.1:0-8342 GCA_964637045.1 uncultured Porticoccaceae bacterium
CAGCTGGGGGGCTTCCCCCCGGGCTGGAGTGAGTGGAACGATCGCTACCGGGACACCGTGCGCCGCTTCTGGCGCGGTGACAAGGGTGAGCTGCCGGAACTGGCGCGCCGCTTGCACGGCTCCGGGGATATCTTCGAGCACGCCGGCCGTCGCCCCTCCGCCAGCATCAACTACCTGACCAGCCACGACGGTTTCACCCTCCGCGACCTGGTGAGCTACAACCACCGGCACACCCAGGCCAACCTGGAGGGCAACAACGACGGCCACCGGGAGAATCTGAGTTTCAACCACGGGGTGGAGGGTCACACCCAGGACCCCGCGGTGGACGGCCAGCGCTGGCAGATGCAGCGCAATCTCCTGGTGACCCTGATGGTGTCCCAGGGGGTGCCCATGGTGCTGGCGGGGGACGAGCTGGGCCGCAGCCAACAGGGTAACAACAACGCCTACTGCCAGGACAACCCCATCAATTGGCTGGACTGGGGGGCGATTGGTGCCCAGGGCAAGGCCCTGGCCAGCTTTACCAGCAAGCTGCTGGCCCTGCGCCGTGCGTTTCCGGTGCTGGAGGCCAGCCACTACCGGCACCTGCCGGGCTCCCCCGGCGATGACAGCATTCAGTGGTTCAACGGCGAGGGCAGACTGATGGCGGACGACCACTGGCACGACCGCAACAACCAGCTGTTGGGCTACCTGCTCAGCGAGCCCGGCGCCAGTGGCAACGGCGGTCCCCGCTATTTGCTGGTGATCTTCAACGCCTCCCGCCAGGAGCAGGACTTTGTCCTGCCCACCCCGGAATCGGGCGCCAGCTGGCAGGAGCTGATGGACACCGCGGAGCCACAGCCGGTGCGCGCCCTGCAGGTGCAGCAGCCCGGTGCCACGCTGATTCTGGCGGCGGCATCGATCCGCATCCTCACCGCCGGGGCAGTGCCTGAACTGGTGTATTCTTCAATGCAGGAGACCGGATGAACCTTATGACACCCGCGGAATTGCTCGCCCCCCACACCCTGGCGGAAGACCTGCGCCGGCATTTCGAGTTGACCCTGGGGCGCGACGACGTCAGCCGCTCCCGCCACTACCTGTATCACGCCGTGGCGCTGGCGGTGCGGGACCGGATGATGGACAAATGGCGGCGCACCAAGGCCCGCTACCGGGCCGAACAGCCGAAGCGGGTCAGCTACCTGTCCCTGGAATTCCTGATGGGCCGCACCCTCAACAACGCCCTGCTCAACCTGGACCTGGAGGAGGAGGTGCGGGAGGCCCTGACCCGCTACAGCTGTGGCTTGGAGGCGGTGGAGGAGGAGGAGCAGGACGCTGGCCTTGGCAACGGCGGTCTGGGGCGGCTGGCGGCCTGTTTTCTCGACAGTTGCGCCACCCTGGAGCTGCCGGTGACCGGCTATGGCATCCGCTACCAGTACGGCATGTTCCACCAGCAGATCCGCAACGGCTACCAGGTGGAGGCCCCCGACCAGTGGCTGCGCTTCGGCAATCCCTGGGAGATCGAGTGCCCGGAAAATACCCGCCGAGTGAAATTTTTTGGCCGCAGCGAGCACTATCACGACCACCAGGGGGAGCTGCGGGTGCGCTGGGTGGACACCCTGGATGTGCTGGCGGTGCCCTTTGACATCCCGGTGCCGGGCTACCGCAACGATACCGTTAACACCCTGCGGCTGTGGAAGTCCGAGGCCACCGACGAGTTCAATCTGGAGGAGTTCAACGCCGGCAGTTACATCGATGCGGTGGCCGCCAAGAACCGCGCCGAGATGATCACCATGGTGCTCTATCCCAATGACGCCAGCGAGCAGGGCAAGGAGTTGCGCCTGCGCCAGCAGTATTTTCTCGCCTCCGCCAGCCTTCAGGATGTGCTGGGGCGCTGGGAGAGTCGCCACGGCGGCGACCTCAGCCTGTTCGCGGAGAAAAACGCCTTCCAGCTCAACGATACCCATCCCGCCATTGCCGTCGCCGAGCTGATGCGGCTGCTGATGGACGAGCGCGGCCTGGGCTGGAACCAGGCCTGGCGGATCACCACCGGCACCATGGCCTACACCAACCACACCCTGCTGCCGGAGGCCCTGGAGGTGTGGCCGGTGCGCCTGTTCGCCGAGCTGCTGCCGCGGCTGCTGGAGATCATCCATGAAATCAACGCCCGCTTTCTGTCCCGGGTGGCGGACAAGTGGCCCGGGGACAGCGACCGCCAGCGGCGCATGTCCATTATTGCCGAGGGCCCCGAACCCAGTGTGCGCATGGCCTTTCTGGCCATTGTCGCCAGTTATTCGGTGAACGGGGTTGCCGCTTTGCATACCGAGCTGCTGCAGCAGGGCCTGTTCCGCGACTTTTATCAGCTGTGGCCGGAGAAATTCAACAACAAAACCAATGGCGTCACCCCCAGGCGCTGGCTGGCGCACTCCAACAAGGGCCTCAAGGGGCTGCTCAGTGAAACCCTGGGGGAGGGCTGGATTCGCGATCTGAGCCAACTGGAACAGCTGCGCCCCCTGGCGGAGGATGCTGATTTCGCAGCCCGCTTTATGGCGGTCAAGCAGGCCAACAAGGAGGTGCTGGCGGCGCTGGTGAAACAGGACTGCGGGGTGGAATTCGACCCGGCCATGCTGTTCGACGTGCAGGTCAAGCGCATTCACGAATACAAGCGCCAGCTGCTCAATGTGCTGCATATCATCGCCCTCTACCAGCGCATCTGCGCCGGGGACACCCGGGGTATGCAGCCCCGCTGTGTGCTGATCGGCGGCAAGGCGGCGCCCGGCTACGCGATGGCCAAGTTGATCATCAAGCTGATCAACAATGTGGCCACCGTGGTCAACCGGGATGCCGCCGCCAGGGCGTGGTTGCGGGTGGCCTTTATCCCCGACTACCGGGTGTCCGCCATGGAAGTGATCTGCCCCGGCACCGACCTTTCGCAGCAGATCTCCACCGCCGGCAAGGAGGCCTCGGGCACCGGCAACATGAAGTTCATGATGAACGGCGCTGTCACCATAGGGACATTGGACGGTGCCAATATCGAGATTCGCGACGCGGTGGGGGAGGACAACTTTTTCCTTTTCGGCATGACTGCGGCGGAGGCGGAGCAGGCCCGGGGCCGCTGTGACCCCGGCGCCATTATCCAGGGGAACCAAACCCTGTCCCGGGTGATGCAGCTGCTGGAGTGTGGCCACTTCAACCTGTTCGAGGCGGGCATCTTCGATCCCCTGGTGGCGGCCATCCGCAACCCGGACGACCCGTGGCTGACGGCGGCGGATTTTCCCGCTTACCTCGACGCCCAGCAGCGGGCCGCCGACGCCTATGGCGACAAGGCCCGCTGGGGGCGGATGAGCATTCTCAATACCGCCGCCAGCGGCCGCTTCTCCAGCGATCGCACCATTGGCGAGTACCGGGATGGGATTTGGTATAGGTGATTTTGGTCTGACGCTTGACGCTTGACGTCGGACGCTAAAGAGCAGGAAGACCAAGGCTTGTGCATCAGGGCAGGACTCGGAGTGTGGGGGGCAGTGATGATCGGGCAACCCTTCCAGTTCCCGGATCTGTTTTTGCGTCAAGCGTCAAGCGTCAGACATCAAACTGATATGCCCCAACCACGAAACCGATTTAGTTAGCGGAGCAAGAAAATGCAGGATCAAAATCCACGCTATGTCAGCCGGCTGACCAAAAACACCCTGGCCCTGGTGCTGGCGGGGGGCAGGGGGTCGCGGCTCTATGAGCTTACCAACTGGCGGGCCAAGCCCGCGGTATATTTTGGCGGCAAGTACCGGATCGTGGATTTTCCCCTGTCCAACTGCATCAACTCGGGGATTCGCCGGGTGGGGGTGCTCACCCAGTACAAGGCCCACTCCCTGGTGCGCCATATCATCCGCGGCTGGAGCCATTTCAAGAAGGAGCTGGGGGAGTTCGTGGAGATTCTGCCCGCCTCCCAGCGCTTCTCCGACGACTGGTACCAGGGCACGGCGGACGCCATCTATCAGAATCTGGACATCATTCGCGCGGAAATGCCGGAGTTTGTTCTCATCCTTTCCGGGGACCATGTCTACAAGATGGACTACGGCCCCATGTTGGTGAGCCATGTGGAAAGTGGCGCCGATATGACGGTGTGCTGCCTGGAGGTGCCGGTGGCGGAGGCTGCCAATACCTTTGGCGTGGTGGAGGTGGATGCCGGCAACAGGGTGGTGGGCTTCCAGGAAAAGCCGGCGGAGCCCAGGGCCATTCCCGGCCAGGAGGGCATGGCCCTGGCCTCCATGGGCAACTATATCTTCAACACCGAGTTTCTGTTCGACAAGCTGATCAAGGATGCCGCCGATGCCGGCTCCTCCCACGATTTTGGCAACGACATCATTCCCTCCCTGATCGACCACTGCCATGTCCAGGCCTTTCCCTTCCGCGATATGTATACCGGCAAACAGGCCTACTGGCGGGATGTGGGCACCCTGGACTCCTTCTGGCAGGCCAATATGGAGCTGGTGTCCACCACTCCCCAATTGAATATCTACGATCCCGAGTGGCCCCTGTGGACCTGCGCCGAACAGCTGCCACCGGCCAAGTTTGTGTTCGACGACGACGGGCGGCGGGGCATGGCGGTGGACTCCATGGTCTCCGGGGGGTGTATCATTTCTGGCAGTGTGGTGCGGCGCTCGGTGGTGTTTTCCAGTGTCCGCGTACACTCCTACAGCGACGTGGAGAACTCGGTGCTGCTGCCCCAGGTGGACATCGGCCGCCATGTCAAAATCCGCAATGCCATTGTCGATCGCGGCTGCCGGATTCCCGAGGGCATGGTGATCGGCCACGACCACCTGCAGGACCGGGACAACGGCTTCCGGGTGACCAGTGGCGGCGTGGTGCTGGTGACCAAGGCCATGCTCGGCCAACCCGGCGGTTACGCCTGACCCGAATGGCGCTCAAGGAGCCGCCAATACCTCCCTTTTCACCGCAGGCCGGGCCGTGCCCTGGCGCTTCGCTACCGATACTGGATTTGCAATGAAAATTTTGATGGTTGCCGCCGAAAACGGCGCTCTCCCCGGCGGCAAGGTGGGGGGCATGGGGGATGTCCTTCGGGATGCGCCCCTGGCCCTGGCGGAGCAGGGCCACTCGGTGGACCTGGTCACCCCCGGCTACGGTCATTTCTCCCGCCTTCCGGGTGCCCGCAAAGTGACGGATGTGGTGGTCGCTTTTCGGGGGCGCCGGGAGATGGTGGAGGTGTTCCGGGTTGCCGACGGCGCTGCCGGCAGGGTGGTCTACTGGGCCCTGGAACACCCCCTGTTCAGTGCCGCCGGTGCCGGCAAGATCTACTGCGACGATCCCCCCGGACGGCCCTTTGCCACCGACGCCAACAGGTTTGCCCTGTTCTGTGTGGCGGTTGCCGAGGGCTTTGCCGGCGGCGTTTTCAGTGACTGCGCGGTGATCCATCTCCACGACTGGCACACTGCTCTGGTGGCGGTGCTGGCCCGCTACCACCCGAGATACCGGGCCCTGGCGGCAACCAGGCTGGTGTACAGCATTCACAATCTGTCGCTACAGGGCATTCGCCCTTTCCGCGGCGATGACTCGTCCCTGGCCAGCTGGTTTCCGGAGCTGGCCTGTGACCAGACCCAGATTTGCGATCCCCGCTACCCCGATTGCATCAATCCCATGCGCGCGGCCATCAACCTGTGCCACCGGATTCACGCGGTGTCGCCAACCTATGCCCGGGAGATTCAGCAGCCCAGTGTGGCCGGTGCCGGCTTCGTCGGCGGGGAGGGCCTGGAGCGGGATCTGCAACTGGCCGCCAGTGAACAGCGCCTGGCGGGCATCCTCAACGGCTGCGATTATTCCCGGCCGGTGCCGCACCAGAGCTTTGCCGACGTGCTGGTGGCTGCCCGCCGTCAACTGCTGGACTGGATCGGCGCCGGCCCGCACCTCGCCAGCGATCACTTTCTGGCCCTGCGGGCAGTGGAGCACTGGCAGGGGGCGAGGGCGCCAGAGTTGGTGGTAACCTCGGTGGGGCGCCTGACGGACCAGAAGGTGCGCCTCTTTCGCGAGACCACAGGGGCGGGGAACAGCTGCCTGGATGAGATCCTCGCCGCCCTGGGGGACGTCGGAGTCCTGGTGGTGCTCGGCAGTGGGGATCCGGCGATTGAAGGCTTTTTCACCGCCGCGGCGGCGCGCCACAGCAACCTGATTTTTCTGCGGGGGTACTCGGAATACCTGGCGGACCACCTCTACGCCGGGGGGGATTTGTTTGTCATGCCCAGTTCCTTCGAGCCCTGTGGCATCAGCCAGATGCTGGCCATGCGCGCCGGCCAGCCCTGCCTGGTGCACGGCGTGGGGGGGCTGGCGGACACCGTCAGCGACAGGGACAACGGTTTTGTCTTCGGCGGGGCCTCGCCCCGGGCCCAGGCGGACGCATTTGTGGCGTATTTTGCCGCCATTGTCCGCCTGACCCAGGAACAGTCCCACCACTACCAGGCAGTCCGCACCGCGGCGAGTCAGGCCCGCTTTCCCTGGTCGGTTGTGGTCGACCAGTATGTCGACAGGCTTTACACATAAGACGGTAACTCAGGCGACTGCTGCCGGGCTATAGGCTTTGGGGAATCTCTGATTGTTTGTCATTGCGAGGAGTGCAACGACGAAGCAATCTCGTAACTCGTTGAATTTAAATGGCTCCGAGATTGCTTCCCGCCACGCAGCGCTCGCGGCTTCGGCAAGATCGCTTGGCAGGCCCCGCGAAACGCTTCGCCTCAGGCGCCTACTTCCGGTGGGTCCGCAATGACAAAGGATGAATGAATCACAGGTTTTTCAGGTAGGGTGCGGGGGGCTTGGGGCAAGCAAGCCGACAATTCCCCGAGTTGCCCGTGGCATGCACTCCTCCCGGTTTTGGCCTGCGGTGCCAAGTTAGGGAGGTCTGTAATCATTCCCGCAACAGGGTATACTCCCCGCTTGAATTCGGATAATACATGTGGATAAATTCGCATCCGGTTCCCGCTGGCTGGCACCATCGTTTCAGCCGTCAAATCAACAACCCACTAGTCGCCCGCCAAGGTCGACGACAGGATTTTTTGCAATGAAGTTTTTTACCATCCCCCTGGCCTTGCTGGTGGTGTCCAGCACAGCCGCCCTCAGCCACGCCGCCAGTGATCTCCAGGAGATCCAGGTCACCGCCACCCGCACCGCCACCCCAATTGCCCAGCTGGTGGGCAACAGCGCCGCCCTGGACCAGCGGGACCTGGCGATGGTCAAGGCGGTGCATATCCAGGAGGTGCTGGTGCGGCTGCCCGGGGTGGGCCTGCACCGCAACAATGGTCAGGAGTACCTGCCCGCCATCCGCTCCCCGGTGCTCACCGGTGCCGGGGCCTGCGGCAGCTTTCTCGTTGCGGAGGACGGTATTCCCCTGCGCCCGGCGGGCTTTTGCAATGTCAACGAATCGTTCGAGGCCCACAGCGCGGCCGCCTCCCGCATCGCGGTGATTCCCGGTCCGGGCAATGCCCTGTACGGCTCCAACGCCTTGCACGGGGTGATCAATGTGATCGCGCCGGCGCGCTTTGCCAGCGACTGGCGGATGGTGCTCGAAGGAGGGCCCAACGACTACGGCCGGCTGGGACTGGCGGGGGGCGGGGACAGCCTGGCCTTTGCCTTTACCGGCAGCAGCGACGGCGGCTACCGGGACGATTCCGGGGTGGACCAGCAAAAACTCAGCCTGCGCCACCGCCATCGCGGGGATGGGGTGACCGTCACCAGCGGCCTGACCGCGGTCAACCTCAACCAGGAGACCGCCGGCTTTATCGAGGGCGAGGATGCCTACAAGGACCGCAGCCTGGCCCGCACCAACCCCAACCCGGAGGCCTACCGCGACGCCCGCGCCCTGCGCCTGTGGAGCCGCATCGAACAGGCCGGCGAGCAACCGGGCTGGGTGGTGACCCCCTACGGCCGCTGGAGCGAAATGGACTTTCTCCAGCACTTTCTGCCGGGCCAGCCCCTGGAGGAAAACGGTCAGCACAGCGCCGGGGTGCAGAGTGCCCTGTATCTCCACGGCGACGCCAGCCGCCTGATCGTGGGCCTGGATGCGGAGGTCACCCGGGGCTGGCTGCGCCAGGGCCAGGACAGCCCCACCCAGGGGTCGCCGTTCCTGCAGGCGACTATTCCCGTGGGCAAACACTACGATTATGACGTGGACGCCTGGCAACTGGCCCCCTTTGCCCAGTGGGACTGGTCCTTCGCACCGGGCTGGAAGCTCAGTGCCGGACTGCGCTACGAGCATATGGACTACAGCTATGACAACCGCATGGTGGACGGCCGGGTGCGGGAAGACGGCACCAGTTGCCCCCTGGGGGGCTGCCGCTACAGCCGTCCCGCAGACCGGGACGACCAGTTTG
>CAZWUP010000113.1:0-8308 GCA_964637045.1 uncultured Porticoccaceae bacterium
CTTCTCCAGGGCCGGTTCGGTGTCACCCTCGCCCCTCAGGCCGGCGTAGCGCCACACTTCCCGCCAGAACAGCTCGGGTTCCGCCAGGCTCCATTGATGAAGGGCGTCGTAGTCGGTAAATTCCAGCTGGTGCCCGGCGGCCAACTGATCCTGGAAGTGGGCCAGATGGGAGGCCTCGACTCTGGCGGCGGTGGGTGTCCACAGGGGCTTCATGGCCAACTCCAGTGACGGTGGGAACGGCTCAAGCCTGGGGCTCCGAGGGTTTGAGCCAGAACTTGTGGGGGGGTGGCAGGGCCCCCAGCTGGATGGCCACATCGCGGAAATTCCAGAAGGTGAATTCCCTGACGATCTTGCGCTCCCGGTAACAGTGAAAGGTGATGCCCCGGGTGTGGGTGGTCTTGCCCTGGCAGCCGGTAAGGCCAAGGAACTCGTCCATGTTGTGCTGTGCCCGCCACACCCAGTTCATCACCCCCCACTCGTCGTAGTCGTGGTCGATACCGAGCAGGGCGTCGGCACTCCAGGTCTGCCATTCCTCTGCGCCGTAACCCTCGGGCATGGTGCTGCGGGCCAGGCCCCGGCGGTCACCGGCGGGGCCGCCATCGTAGCGGATGACATCGAACTGGTGAACCCCGGCGGGGGAGTCTGGACCCTCGTCGTTGAAGGGCAGGAAGGCGCGGTAGAGCTCATCCTTGTCGGCAATGGTCTGGAACAGGGTGATGTCCTCGAATACGAAGTCGTCGGCGTAGTAATGGATGATGGCCTCGGCGCCGCCGGTGAAGAAGGTGTCGATCCAGTCCTCCCCGGTGCTCATGCCCATGCGGCCTTCACCGCGGAAGCCGCGCTGCTCGGATGCCCTGGCGAAGGCCAGCTGTGGCGGCAGGCCCGCCACCAGAATGGCGGCCCCCAGTGTTTTCAAGAGGTTTCTGCGGGTGCTGAGATCCGCATCTTTCATGGTGTCGAGATAGCCGAGGTGCATGGCAAGACTCCTGTGACTGTTATTTTAGGTAGGTGGCCCACCCGCAGCAGACACCCGTCCGGGTTGTTTTCGGGGCGACTGTCGAGTGTTGCTCAATAATTTATGCGCTATTGACATTGTTGTCAATAGAGTTGTAGCCTGTCGTTGAGTGCTGTATCAATAGTGCGGGCGCAGTTCCCCGTGGCCCTTGCGACGGCAGCAGACAACACCACAGTTAGGACACCAGATAACAAGAGGTTCGCCATGACCAGCAGCGCAGCGGCCCCCCGCAAGGCCTCGGCATTTCAGTACATCCAGCCGGCCAGGCGCCGGGCCACCCAGTACGAGGAGATCACCCTGCACACCCAGTGGGACCCGAAGAATTTCGCCGCCCAGGGGTGGTTCAATTACGACGCCAGGGGGCGGCCCATCTGGAGCGATGAGTCAACCCTGCTGCGCTCCCCCGACTGGTGGGCCTATCGGGACCCCCAGGGGGAGTGGTTCCGGCCCTTTGTGCGCCGTCAGGTCGACACCGGGCGGGCCATCGAGCAGGCGGTGGCATCCGCCGGCCGGGCCGGGCTGTTCGCCGCCTTCGATCCCCAATGGCTGGACTTCCTTGGCGGCCACTACGGCGCCTACCGCTACGCCGAGTACGGCCTGTTTATGGCTCTGTGCCAGGCCCAGCGGGAGGCGGGGTCCGACGTTATCGCCCAGCCCATCGTCTTCCAGGCGGTGGAAAAGGACCGCCACGCCCAGGACATCACCCTCTACGGGCTGGCCCTGGAGCAGAACATACCCGGTTTCAGCGACAGCGGCTGCAAGGCCCTGTGGCTGACGGCACCGGAGTGGCAGCCGGCCCGGCGGCTGGTGGAACTGCTGCTGGCGGCGCGGGACTGGGGAGAGATCAATATCGTCATCAACTGTCTGGTGGAGCCGCTGTTTTCGACCCTGTTCAACCGGGAGCTGGTGTTGCGCAACGCCCCCCGCCACGGCGACCCGGTAACCCCGGCGGTGGCTGGTGGCGCCGAGGCGGATCGGGCTCTGCGCCGCGACACCACCCGGGCATTCACCCAGCTGTTGTGCGCCCAGGACGGCGCCAACCGGGATGTCATCAATGCCTGGCTGCTCCACTGGCAGGGCCATGCCTTCGCCGCCTGCGAGGCTCTGGCGCCACTGTTTGCCGCTCTGCCGCGGGCGGCGGTGAGCTTCGACGAAGCCTATGGCAGGGTGCGCGCCGAGTACCGGCAGATCTGCCGGGATCTCGACCTCAGTCTCCTCGAGGAGGTTGCCCATGATTGAGCTGACCGGCAACGACCTGGTGTCCGCCAAGCTGATGGCCGGCGAGGAGGCGGAAGTCATCGCGGCGCTGATGGCCGAGCGGGTTGCGGGGCTGATGGTAACCGACCACGAGTCCTATATTGACCTGAGTGCCGTCGGCTGTGACCTGGACTTCGACATGGCCGCCATCGGTGAGGAGCTGGGGTTCCCCTACAGCGTTTCCCGCTTTCTAGCCGTCCTCGCCACCTACAAGGGGGACATCGAGGTCGGCGACGACCGCGTTGTGATCCGCGTTTTTTCACCCGACCCAGCCAACCCGAGGTTGCCATGAACATCAGCCAAGCCTACGACCGCGTCAAGGATCTGGAGTGGGAGCCCAGCTACATCACAGCCGAGGAAAAGGCCGTGGAAAGCACCCGCTTCCATATCGAGAACGCCAGACCCAACGACCCCTTCAAGACCTTTGTGCGGGAATACTGCGAGCAGGAGCTGGAAAAGGACGAGCGCCACTACGCCCTTCTCGAAGCGTCGTCCCGGCTCAGCACGCGGGAGCCGGACCCGCGCTGGATGGAAGCCATGAAGTTTGGCCTGTCCAACCTGGTGGGGGTGGAGTACGCCGCCGCCCGCGCCATGGGCCGCATGGCGCGCACCGTGGCGCCAGTGGCGTTGCGCCAGGGCTACATGATGCAAATGCTCGACGAGATGCGCCACTCCAACCTGGAGATGAATGTCATCCGCCACCATATGCGCACCTGGAGGGACCCGGCGGGCTACGACCTCGCCGCCAAGGCCAATGCCAACAGCGTGGGCAGCGGTATCTTCCGCTCCATGGTGGAGGATCTGATGACCAGTGACCCGGTGGAAACTTCCATCGGCCTTCAGGTGTTTATCGAAACCGCCTACACCAACCTGTTTTTCGTCGGCCTGTCCTCGGCCGCCGCAGCCCACGGCGACGACATGATGGCCTCTACCATGATGACCATCCAGTCCGACGAGGCGAGGCACATGGCCAACGGCTGGGCCACCCTCAGTGCCCTCCTCGGCGACGACCGCAACATCCCCCTCATCCAGGACGCCATGGACAAGTGGTCGTGGCGCATTCATTGCAGCTTCGGCACCGGCAATATGCTGTTTTCCGACTACTTTGTCCGCCAGCGCAGCGAGTCCGCCAAAGAGATGACCATGCGCTGGGTGATGGAGGATTTCTACGGCGGTTTTTACCAGAAGTTGGAGCAGTTCGGCCTGCGCCCCCCGAAGTTCCTCGATGAGATGATCAGCGACCTGGACTGGATGTCCCACACCACCGCGGTTTACCTGTTTGGCGCCTGGCCGGTGTTTTTCCACCGCTACGACGGCATGGGCCCCGAGGACTTCGAGTGGTTCGAGAAAAAATATCCCGGCTTCTACCGGCACTTCGGACCCTTCTGGGAGGCCTACCACAGCTGCAAGGATCCGGACGAGCGGAAGCTGGTGCTCAAGGAGCTGGGGGGGTTGCCCAACTTCTGTCAGGTCTGCCAGCGGCCGACCATTTTCCCGCGCCAGGATCTGGCCCGGCCCCGGGCCCTGGAGCGGGGGGGCAAGGCCTACTGCCTGTGCTCGGACGGCTGTGAACATATTTTCCGCCGCGAGGCCGACCGCTACATCGGTTCGAAAAGCTTTTACGACCTCTACGAGGGCATGGAGCTGTCCGAGGTGGTCCGCAAGCTGGGCTATGTCCGCGACGATGGCCGCACCCTGATGGCCCAGCCGGAACTAGAACCCCGGCGGATGTGGACCCTGGCGGACATCAGCGCCTGTGGCTACGTGGTGGAGCGGCCGCCGCTGCCACCTCTGGTGGATTGGGGGGTGCCATGAGCCACACCATCACCCTGCACCCCTACGCCATCACTTTCACCTGCAGCCCAGGGGAGACCGTGCTCGACGCTGCGGTGCGCGCCGGTGTCGCCCTCCGCCACGGCTGCCGCCACGGCGGCTGTGGCGCCTGCAAGGTGCAGCTCGCATCGGGTTACGTCAGCCATGGCTCCCGGGCCACGGCCATTTCCGAGGCCGAGGAGGACAGCGGTCTGGCCCTGTTGTGCTGTGCCCTGCCGGAAGAGGATGTGGAGATCAACCTTCCGGAGGATTACTGCGAGGCCGAACTCACACCGGAGTTCCCCGTCGTCGAGCGAGAGGTGGCCATCTCCACCATTGCACCGGTGACCCGGGATATCGTCCACCTGGGCCTGGCCCTGGGGGCGGGCGAAAGCCTGGGTTTCCGCGCCGGACAGTACCTGGAGGTACAGGTGCCCGGCACCTCCTCCTGGCGGTCGTTTTCCCTCGCCAACGCCCCCGGCAACAACACCCTGGAACTGCTGGTCAAGCTGATGCCCGAGGGCCTGTTCAGCGGTCACCTGCGCCACCGCGCCCGGGTGGGGGACGCCCTGCGGGTGCGCGGCCCCTTCGGCCGTTTTGGCGCCGCCGCCACCGGGGCGCCGATGATCATGGTGGCTGGCGGCTCGGGGATGGCGCCTGTTGTCGCCCTGCTCAAGGACCTGGTGGCACGGGGTTCGGACCGCCAGGTGCAGTTCTTTTACGGCGCCAGGTCCCGGGCCGATCTGTTCTGGCTCGACGAGATTGCCGCCCTGGGGCGAGGGCTGCCGTCCTTTACCTTCACGCCCGCCCTCTCCGAGCCGGATGCGGCCGACACCTGGGCGGGGGAAACCGGGCTGATCACCGAGGTGCTGGCCCGCCACACACCGGCCAACCTGCGCGCCTTCGATGGCTACTTGTGTGGCCCGCCGGGGATGATCGACGCCGCGGTCGAGGTGCTTGCGGGGAAGGGTATGTTTGCCACACGGATTGCCTGCGACAGATTCCTGAGCACAGCCTGAACCCGGGTGCCAAGGGCCGGTTGGAATGCTATTGTTGTCCCCCACAGAAGTGAGGATGCAATGGTCAAACGCAGAGCTACCGCGCCCCAGGTTGCCGGGCACAATTCGGGACGGGTCCGCACCCGGGCGCAGCGCATGTCCCCCGAGGCGCGGAAGGCCCAGTTGTTGGCCAATGCCATTGTGATTTTTGCCGACAAGGGGATTGGCAACGGGGTGCACTCGGACCTCGCCGAGCTCACCGGGGTTTCCGTGCCCACCGTGTTCCACTATTTTCCCACCCGGGAGGCCCTGGTGGCCGCGGTGCTGGGGGAAATTCAGCGTTTTCTCCTCGACGACCTGGTTGCCACCCACCTGGATCCCCGCCTCGACGCCGCGGCTTCGGTGGAGGATTTGCTGATGACCTTCTGCGACGCCATCGATACCCACCAGGACTATATCCGTATCTGGCTGGAGTGGAGCGTGTCCATCCGCGGTGAACTGTGGACGTCCTATCTGGGCTTTTACCAGCGGGCCATTGTCGGTGTGAAACAGATCATCACCCGCGGCCGGGAAGATGGCTCGGTGGCCGGGGATCTGGATGTGGAGGATGCCGCCCGGGTAATCGTGGGGGTCGCCCATATGGTGGCGCAGATGAAATTTGCCCACAGCTCCCGGGACACCATCCAGCACACCATCCACTCCCTGGTCAGCGGGTACCTGGCCAACCGGGCATAGGGAGCCGCTGAACAGCTACTGTGGGGGCCGATCTGCACTTTGCATACTCGCCTCGGCAGCTGGTCAACAGCGCGCTAATCGATCATCACCACCGCTTCGCCATCCGCCGGAGCCTGGCGCAGGACATGGGCTTCCACGGCCCGGCGCTTGATTTTCAGGGTTGGGGTCAGCAGCCCGGCGGCGGTGGTCCACTCGCTGCGGCACAGGTAGGCGGTGTCGATGCGCTCGTAGGGCGGCAGGCTGGCGTTGGTATTGGCCAGCAGCTGAGTGATCGCAGTCACCAGGTCGGCTTCGGTCATCGACAGGGCCTCGGGGCTCAGGGTGGCCGCCAGAGCGGGTTGATGGCGGCCGTGGCCGAATACGCACACCTGTTGCAGCAAGGGCGTGCCGGTAAACAGGGCCTCCAGGCGGGTGGGTTTGATGAACTTGCCCTTGGTGGTTTTGAACACTTCACTGAGACGCCCGGTGACCCACAGGCCGTGGCTGTCGATGCGCCCGCTGTCGCCGGTGTGGTACCAGCCGTCCCGCAGCACCTCGGCGGTTTTTTCGGGCTCGCGGTAATAGCCGGTCATCAGCCCGGTGCTGCGAAAGCAGATCTCGTCGTCGGCGGCGAGTTTCACCTCCACCCCGGGCAGGGGCTGGCCGCAGCAGCCGGGCAGTGGCCGCCCGGGGGCCAGCCAGAAGGCGCCGTCACAGAAGTTCTCCGTCATCGAGTAGCCCTCCCGCAACTCGATACCCAAGTCCAGGTACCAGTGGTGGATGTCGGCGGGGCAGGGGGCCGAGCCGGTGAGGATCACCCGCGCCCGGTCGAGGCCGAGCTGGGTGCGCACCGCGGCTTTCTCGGCTTCGCCCCAGTGGCGCTGAACCTCGGCGGGAAACTTGGCATCCACCGCTTGCTTGAACTTGCTCCACAACCGCGGCACCGAGAAAAAGAAGGTGGGGCGCACCTCCCTCAGCTCGTCGGCAAAGTGCGCCGGGCCCGCGGAAAAGCTGATGGTGGCGTTGCTGTAGAGGGCGTTCATCTCAATAATCGCCCGCTCCGCAGCATGGGACAGGGGCAGGTAGGAGATCATCCGCTCCCGCTCGGCCCCCCTGCCTATCCCCCAGACCCCGTGCATGCGGGCCATCACCCGGCCCGGGGTACCGTGGGCGTGCATCACCCCCTTGGGGTTGCCGGAGGTGCCGGAGGTGTAGAGCAGGGAGAAGGTGGCCGCGGGGTCGGGGCGCGGCGAGGCGGTCAGCGGTGAGTGACTGGCAAGGATGGCGGCCAGGGAGTGCTCCGCCGCCACCGTGCAGCCGTGAATGGCGACTCGGGGCAGGCCGGTGGGCAGCACGGCGTCGGCCCGGCTCGCCAGATCGAAGGCGCCGATGAAGATCAGTTGGCTGTCGCTGTGATCGAGAATGTAGCGCACCGCCTCGGCATCCTGGCCGGGATAGAGGGGCACACTGAGGTGCCCGCTCATCATGATGGCCAGGTCGACGATCACCCAGTCCGCGCAGTTGGCGGCATAGATGGCGATACGGCTGCCCGGGGGCAGATTGCGGGCGGCGAGGAAGGCGGCGGTGCGGCGCACCCGGTCGGCGACCTCGGCCCAGGTCAGCTCCTGCCACAGGCCGGCCACCGCCTGGCGGAGAAAAACCTGTGCCGGGCAGGTGGCTTCCCAGTGGTAAAACATCTCTAGGGGGGTCTGGTTTTCGATGTTGGTCATAGCGCTGGTTTCCTGGTGGCGGGGGATGTCCAGGGTGGCTGTTCAACCCTGGGTTGGCCCCCGAGCTGGAGAGACTTATCTTTATAGTTGAGCTTTGCTCGAATCAATTATTGTGTGCTTACTCGCTTCTTGGCAAGGATTTTATCAAAGTTATTGACATAAATTAAAATAAGGATAGTATTGTGTTGAGTAGTGCTCAATAGTGCCGCAGCCCGGGTGGGCCGGCGCTTGATGCTCATCTAACGATAACAAGTGGAGGCAGGGTCCAATGGTCGACAACAGACTGATAACCAGGTGTTCGGTGCTGGCAGCAAGTATTCTCACGGTTTACGGGGCACCCCTGGCGGCGCAGGAATCGGTGACGGTGCTGGAGGAGGTGGTGGTTTCGGCGCGCAAGCGGGAGGAGGGCATGCAGACGGTGCCGGTGTCCATGGCGGCGCTGACGGCAACGGAGATCGACCGCAGCTTCGCCACCCAGTTGGATGAGATCAAGGGTATCCCCAATGTCGCCCTGGATCAGGCCCCGGGCTACCGCAACGTCGCCTCCTTCTATATCCGGGGCATCGGCTACCAGGATATCGATCTCACCTTCGAGCCCGCCGTGGGGGTGGTGGTGGACGGTGTTTTTCTCGGCAAGGCCAACGGCGCCCTGCTGGATGTGTTCGACCTGGAATCCCTGGAAGTGCTGCGCGGCCCCCAGGGCACTCTGTACGGCAAGAACACCATCGGCGGCGTGATCAATCTCACCACCAACAAGCCCAGCGGCGAGGCTGGCGGTGAAC
>CAZWUP010000114.1:0-8276 GCA_964637045.1 uncultured Porticoccaceae bacterium
TCCAAGCTTCAACCGCCAGCGCGAAAATTTGGTTCATTGTTCAGAGGTTCCTTAATAAGGTTTGGGTTGGCATGCTGAAACAGCATAGCGCCGGAAGCGGGTGAGTACAGATACAGATGGTCGAAAAGTTGATGGATACAGAGTGTTGATCAGAGCCGGGAATGGCGTGATCCCCTGAACCCAGATTTTCACAGGAGGGTAGCCTGCCATGGCCGCCCTAAAACGACATTAAGCCTTTAACGACTATGCAGGCTTGAAGGAAGCGTGCAAGCCATGAGGGGATTATCCCATGTCCTGACAGGGAGCCTCTTTAGCCGCTGAAAACGACAACCAACAGCGCGAGCACAAAGCCAGCCGTTGCGATTTTCAGCCCGCTCCGGTATTGGGGCAATTTGGGCAAAAACATGAAAAATGACGATATGGCGAAAAACAGCAGGGAAAGGCCAAAAAAGATATTCAAAAGATAAACGGGGCTATTGGTGGTGGCTTTGTGCATTTTCACCACGCTGGCAATGGGAGCGGGATAGTCTTTGAGCGTGACTGTGGCAACGCCTGTTGCCTTGTCATAGTACCCCTGTTCAAAACGAATGGTGCTGTGGTCTTGGTCGGTGATTTTGAAGCCTTTCAGTCGCAGACTGGATTCCAGCTCTGTAACCCCCAATCCGGGAGCCAGTTGACGCTCACTGGTTTGTTCGGATTTAAGGAAATCCGTGGTACGAAAAATCATCAGTACGCCGCTACAGGCGTACAGCGCCATAATGCCGGCGAGAAAAAATCCCAGGAAACGGTGATATTTACGCACACTGTTGTGCAAGGCAATTGAGGCCATTAAAAACTCCTTTAAAGTGACGTAGAAACCAGCGGCCCAAGATCGCGGTCATGGGGTTCTGGTTTCTCTAAATTACAAAACTCCGGTTAAGTCCATGGTTGATTTGTCCCCATGGTGTCAGGAGTTTTGGAACTGGTACATGGAAGCAGGCTGAAGAAGTGGCGTATCTTGTTGTTCCCGTCAAGATCACAAGCAGCGGAGGAAAGATGCGTCATGTCCAAGTTTACCCTGTATGCTTTTTTACAACCAGAAGAGACTGACAGATATGTCTTGATGGGAGACTGCTGTCTAATTAGGCCATATGGGACTGCATTCGATCCTCTATAATGCCTATTGCCTAAACTGTTACCGGAGTATCAGGTTTTCACAAGAAGATAGCCTCCCGTGGTTATCATCATGGCACCCGCCACCGGTTTTGCTTTGACTTGAAAACTTAATCTGTTGGATAGCTTTACCACCTTGCTGGCGGAAATGGCGTACAGAATCTTGACGCCCCCGACAGTCAATAGGGTTATGCCAAAGATGGTGGCAATGTCCACGCTACGCAGTGTAATGGGGTCAATAAACGCGGGAAAGAGACTGGCGTAGAAAAAGACCGCCTTGATATCACTCAGCGTTAATAACAATCCCGACAGGAAGCTTGCTGATGTGGTTCGCGCCCCCTTTGGCGGAATGCTCTGCTCCCCTTGGGGAACCCTGTGGGTGTGGCTCCTGATCAAGTTAAGGCCAAACCAAATCAGATAGCCCGCCGCCAGGTAGCGGATCACCACAAACAAAGCCCCCAACTGCTCCGACAATGCGGTCAAGCCGAGTAGTGCCATCGCTACAAAAACAAGGTCACCAGTAACGACACCCAGGGAAGTGATAACACCCTGTTTGACACCCATCGTGGAGGCGCGTATCACCACCAGGGCGACACTGCTACTGGGAATGGCGGCGAGTAGGGTGATGATCGTTGCCAGGGTGATGGTGTTGTAGAAAGTCAAAAGACACCTTGTGGGTTGAGCAGGGTCGCTATGCTTCCAAGTTGCTCTTTACCTGCTATCCTGATTTTGGGTTCATGGTTCAATTCAATTCAATTCAACTCAATGCCCCTAAGCCCCAGATAGTGAGAAGTTACCTCAGAACTGTAGAGAAATAGTCAGTGAGCCGAAATCGTCGCTCTCGTACTGGGTGTCGAACTCCCGGGTTCGTATCACGTGGGTATAGCTCAGCCGCACATTGCGCCATACCAGCACTGCACCAAACTGCAAGTCACACACCCAGTGTTTTTTCTCCACGCTGTAGCCATTGTGAAAACTGTTGCCATCGAGAAAGATATTGCGAGCCACTGCGCGACCCTCCACTCCGGCGAACACATACCAGCCGATGCCAGGGCGCGGGACGAAACTGCTGGTACCGGTCAGGCCCGGCTGGATACGGGGCGGGCCGTAGTCGAGGGGTAGGTTGTCACCGTAGCGCACAGTGAGCCCGGCGTTGCCATAGGTGTGTATATTGCCCACAGTCGCCCCCATATGGGGCGTAATATCAAACTGATTGCCCACCAGACTAGTGTCCACCAGGGCGCGCCAGTTACGCTGCCAGGCCAGGATTAATCCCGGCTCATTGCGCAACTGATGATCCCAGCCTTTGGGGTCATCGGAGTTCACCAGCCTGTGCACCGCCTTCTGGGTTTGTTCCGCCAGGGAAGCAGGCCCCACCACCCCCACAGTCAAAACCACCTGGTCTAGCTGAAGTCCGGTTTCCACCCCAAGTCCAATGGTGCCGTAGAGCCATCCGGCATAGGGGCGCTCACCCTCCGGTGGATTTTTCAGGGTTATATCGCTGGGCGTATACATATTCTGGCCGAGGGAATAGCCATGCAACACCTAGCCATGGCGGGGAAACCAGGGAATAGCGCGGGCTATATCTACCGCCCATTGAGGTGTGTCACTGGAACCGGGAATCCAGCTCAATCGAACGCCATTGGTGTAGTGGCTATCCCGGTTGTAGAAGGTGTCGTTTTCATAGACAACACTCAGGGTTCCGCCACGTTCCGGCACATTTTGTACAGTGTCGGCGATAACCCCGCCGCTCACAGCAACTGTCGTAGTCCATAGTAAGAGGCACTGATATGTCGACATAAACTAAGCCATGGTGCCAATGGTTTTGCGAAACCGCGCCAGGGACAGGGAAAAAAGCCCGGCGCCAATGAACAGCAGGGCGACAAACTGGGACCAGACCACTGCAAAGCCAGCACCCCGATAGAGGATGCCCTGGGCGAGCATCACAAAATGGGTATTGGGTGCCGCCAGCATCAGGTACTGAATCGCGTCGGGCATGCTCTCCCTGGGGGTCATTCCCCCTGAAAGGACTTGCAGGGGCAGTAGGATCAGCATCAGCAATAATCCAAATTGAGGCATGGAACGTGCCACGGTGCCAAGAAAAATACCCAGCGACGTGGTGGCAAAGAGGTGCAGCACAGCGCCGGCCAGAAACAGTGGAACCGACCCCGCTATCGGCACCCCCAGCCACCACTGCACCACCAGAGTAAGGGACACTGTAGTGGCCACCAAGACCACCACCACCATGGACCAGACCTTGGCGGACATGATTTCGAACGGCGTCACCGGCATGGCCAGCAGGTGCTCCACGGTGCCGTGCTCCCGCTCTCGGATCAACGCCGCCCCGGTGAGCACGATGGCCAGCATGGTGATATTGCTAATCACCTCCATAACCGAACCGAACCAAACCTTGTTGAGCTCCGGGTTGAAGCTGGCGCGCAGTACCAGCTCTACCGGCGGCTTGCTGACGCCGCGGTGACGCTCCAGGTAAGTGCTGATTTCACCGTTGATAATTGCCTGCACATAGCCGTTGCCGGTAAAGGCCTGCCCCATGCGGGTGGCGTCGATATTGAGCTGGATTTCCGGCTGCCGCCCGGCGAGCAAGTCACGCTGGAAATGGGGGGGAATATTGAGGGCAAAGGTGTCGAGACCGGCATCCATTCGGGCGTCCATTTCATACTGATTGATCAGCACCGGCGGTGAAAAATAAGGCGGATAAAAGGCATCGACAATGCGGGCCGACAACGGCGAACGATCCTCGTCGACAATGGCGATGGGCGCCTTGTTGAGAGCTTCGGGCATGGCCGTGGCCGCCGTATACACCGACAGCGTAAAGGCGTAGATGATCAGCACCAGCATCATCGGGTCGCGACCTAGGCTGCGCAGTTCCTTGACGCCCAAATACCAAATATTAGCCAGGGCCATGTCAGCACTCCTGCTTCGACAACAATAGGGTGCCCGCCGCCAGCAGTAGCGGTGCGGCGATCAACAGCGCGAGGAATGGGCTATGCAAATCCGCGAACGACAGCCCTTTGGAAAACACCCCCCGGGAGATGGTGAGAAAATGCGTCGCGGGATAGATATCCCCCACCAGGCGACCGACGCCTTCGAGGGAGGACACCGGGTCGATCATGCCGGAAAACTGCACAGCCGGCACCAACGTCAGTATGGCGGTGCCGAACAGTGCTGCGATCTGGCTGCGGGTAAAGGTGGACATCACCAGCCCCAGGGCAGTGGCGCAAAACACATAGAGCAAAGCGGCCAGGGTCAGGGTGGGGAAGCTGCCGGTGAGTGGCACCCGAAAAATGGTCACTGCGCAGAGCGCCAGCAGAAAGAAGTTGAACATTCCCAGCGCCACGTAGGGCAACTGCTTGCCGAGCAGAAATTCCAGGCGGTTTACCGGCGTCACGTACAGGTTGACGATGGAACCCAGCTCCTTTTCCCGCACCACAGACAGGGCGGTAAGTATGGCGGGAATCAGCATCAGCAACAGGGGGATCACAGCGGGTACCATGGCCACCAGGCTTTTCACGTCCGGGTTGTAGCGGTAGCGGGTCTCCACCGTGGCGGGTTGTGCCAGGGCGCTGGAGCCGAGCGCCTCCCGCGCCTTGCCGGTCAGCCAGTGATTGTGCATGCCCTGCACGTAGCCGCTGATGTTCTCGCCCCGGCTCGGCATGGCGCCATCTATCCATGCGCCGATCTGCACCGCTCGGCCGCGGGCGAGGTCAGCGGCGAAACCCGGGGGAATCTCGATGGCCAGGCTGATTTCACCGCTGCGCATACGCCGCTCCAGCTCCCCATAACCGGCCAAGGGTGGCTTCTCGACAAAGTACCGCGAGCCCGACAGGTTGAGCACATAGTCGCGGCTGGTGGCGGTCTGGTCGCGATCGAGCACCGCAAAGGTGAGATCCTCCACATCCATGGTGATGCCATAACCCACCACGAACATCAGGATCAGGGTGCCCACCATGGCCAGGGTGAGGCGAATGGGGTCGCGCAATAGCTCCAACGCTTCGCGGCGGGAATAACTGTACAGGCGCCGACGACTGAACCAGGACGGCTTGTCGACGCGTCTGGCAGATGGTGTTTGCGCAGGCGTCGGCAAGGGATCAGCCTCAGCGGCAAGGCTCGCGTTCTCCAGCGCCGATTGGCCTTGCTCCTTGCGCTCGCGGGCGACCTCATCTTCCAGATAGGCGACAAAGGCATCATCCAGCGACGCAGCCTGACGGCTGGCAATCAGGTTTTGGGGCGTGTCGGTTACCAGCACCCGACCGGCATGCATCAGGGAAATACGGTCACAGCGCGCCGCTTCGTTCATGAAGTGGGTGGAGATGAAGATGGTCACGCCATCAGTGCGGGCCAGATCCACCATGATTCGCCAAAACCCATCCCGGGCAACGGGGTCTACGCCGGAAGTGGGTTCGTCCAGGATCAGCAATTCAGGGCCGTGGATCATCGCCACCGCCAGCGACAGCCGCTGGCGTAGCCCCAGGGGCAGCGCGGCGGGCAAACTGTCCAGCACCGGCTCAAGCTCGAAGCGTCGCGCCATGTCTGCCACCCGCCTGTCAACCTCATCCTCCGGTAGCTTGAACAGTCGTGCGTGGAGGACCAGGTTCTGACGTACGGTGAGTTCACCATAGAGGGAGAAGGACTGGGTCATGTAGCCCACCCGTCGCCGGGTGGCAATATCCTTGGGGTCCACTTCGCGGCCAAACAGCCATGCCTGACCGGAGCTTGCTGGCAGGAGGCCGGTAAGCATCTTCATGGTGGTGGTCTTGCCGCAGCCGTTGGAGCCGAGAAAGCCAAAGATCTCGCCCCGAGGAATGCGAAAAGATGCCCGATCCACGGCGGTGAAATCCCCGAAACGCATGGTCAATTCCCGGGCCTCAATGGCGATTTCTTCCTCTGCCATCGCCTCGCGCGGAGGAATCGTCACCGGCTGGTGGCGAGCGCGCTGTGCTTCGGGCAACAGGGCAATAAAGGCGGCCTCCAGGCTTTCGGCACCAGTTTTCATCAGCAATTCCGTTGGCGAACCCTCGGCCAGAACCCGGCCGTCATTGAAAGCCGCCAGCCAGTCAAAGCGCGCGGCCTCCTCCATGTAGGCGGTGGCCACCACCACGCTCATACCCGGCGTGGCTTGGCGGATGCGCTCGATCAACGCCCAGAACTGGCGGCGGGAGAGGGGATCGACCCCGGTGGTGGGCTCATCGAGGATCAACAGCTCCGGGTCGTGGATCAGGGCGCAGCACAGGCCAAGCTTTTGCTTCATCCCCCCGGAGAGTTTGCCCGCTGGACGATCTGCGAAGGGAGCAAGGCCGGTAGCCTCGAGCAACTGGGCAATACGCCTCTCACGCTCTGCCGTGCCGTGGCCGAACAGGCGACCGAAGAAGTCGACATTTTCGTAGACCGAGAGGGTGTGATAGAGATTCCTGCCCAGCCCCTGGGGCATGAAGGCGATGCGCGGGCATACCCGTCGGCGGTGGCTGTCGCTGGCGATATCGCCACCCAACACCTCGATGCGGCCCTGCTGCAACCGGCGGACGCCCGCCAGCAGGGACAGCAGGCTTGACTTGCCCACCCCATCGGGGCCGATTAACCCGACCATCATCCCGGCGGGAATGGAAAGCGTGACATTGTCCAGCCCCTGGGTTTTGCCGTAGCGGTGGGTTACGCCTTCGATCCGCGCAACGGCGTCGGTCATTTTGGTTGTTGCCATGGGCTGTTAACCCTCAAGGCAACTTCACGGCAAGGTGGTCGGGCCATGTGGCTTTGCTGTCCGCCAGCAGGTAGGCCACTCCAGGCAGGCCGGTCTTGACTCGCAACAGGTTTTCGTCGAGCACATCGCGGGGCACCTGGGCGCGGACCTGAAACATCAGTTTTTCCCGCTCGCTGGCGGTTTCCACCGCCTTTGGCGTGAACTGGGCGACGTCCGCCACGAACGACACCGATGCGGGGAAAACATACTCCGGCGCGGCATCCAGGACAATGCGCACCTCGGCGCCCTGGGCGAGCCGACCAGCCATCGCCGTGGGCAGGAAGAACGTCATGTAGACATCCCGCAGATCCACCAGGTTGAGCACCCGGCCACCCGCGGACACCACCTCGCCGGGTTGGGCAATGCGGTACTGTACCCGTCCGTCGCGTACGGCCTTGAGTTCGCTGTCTGCGATGTCCGCCTGGATGCGTTCGATGCTGGCCTGGGCGGCGGCGACTGCCGACTCAGCTCCTGCGATTTGGGCATGGGCAGTGACGAGGGCGGCATCACTGGCCGCCACCTGAGCCTCCGCGGCGCTCACAGAAGCACCGGTGCTCTGCTCACTGGCGTAGTCGTCATCCGCCTGCTGCTGAGAACCGGCGCCGCGCTTGACCAGAGCGGCGGAACGCTGGTAACGCTTTTTCGCCACGTTGAGTTCGGCCTGGCGCTGAGCCACAAGTGCAACAGCGGCCTGACGCTCGGCCTGGCGTTGCTTTACCTGGCTGCGGGCAATGGCCACTGCGCTCTCAGCCTGGTGCAGCTGGGCCTCGGCCTGCCGTAACTGTGCTTCAAGGTTTTCCGTGTCCATCACCGCCAGCACCTGACCAGTGGTAACGAAATCTCCTTCCCTCACCAGAATATCGCGGATACGCCCGGCATGTTTCGCGGCAATATCGATTTCTGTCGCCTCCACCCTGCCATTCCCGGAGACCAGTCCCTGATCAAGGTCCGGTGACAGATAGTGTTGCCAGACAAACGCCGCCACCACAGCTATAAAGGCTAGTAAAGCTAGAGTAAAGAACTTTCTACTGCGTATATTCATGATGGTCTTTCCTTGAGTATCATAGAAGTGGCGGCACCTCTTTTTCTGGGTAGATTATACACGGCGGATTGTTACCCTCCCATAACATGGCGCTCTGGTATGCTCGATTTCTGCGGAATGAGCACGTAACAAAAGGCGTAATGTTTTAGAAAGGGGCAGTATGACTTCCGGATTCCCTTGTGGGCGGCATTGGAACAGTTGGTGGCAGCTGCTGCATGAAAACTTGTCAATTCAACAATTGTCCAAGTGCGCGCAAGGCCGGGGACAGCATTGATTCCCACGGCAAAGCACAGTTTATTCGGAAATGGTGTTTGAATCGTTGATCGC
>CAZWUP010000115.1:0-8222 GCA_964637045.1 uncultured Porticoccaceae bacterium
TCTGGTCCGGGTCGCCAGCACAGAAAAAGCTGGACAGGAATTCGAGAATACGCTTTTTGCTCACCCCCGAAATGTCGGCGCGGGTGTGTTCCGGGGAGAGAAAGTCCTGTATTTTCATAATGTTGAATCAGTGGTCCCGGTGCTTTTCTTTGTGCTTGATGATTTGGCGATCGAGCTTGTCGGCGAGGCTGTCGATGGCTGCATAGAGGTCTTCACTCTGGGCGTCGGCAAAGATATCGCCGCCACTGACGTGGACGGTGGCCTCCGCCTTCTGAATCAGCTTGTCGACGGAGAGAATGACGGTGGTGCTGGTGATGCGGTCGTAGTGCTTTTCCAGCCGCGCCAGCTTGGTGGTGACATAGTCGCGGATGGAGTCGGTGATATCGAGATGGTGTCCGCTGATGTTGAGTTGCATGGAGCTCTCCTTTTTCAGGTGATTAGGGGCCTACGCCCTGTTTGAAACGCTTGCGTTCACTGGAGGTGGGAATGCCCATGGCCTCCCGGTATTTGGCCACGGTGCGCCGCGCGACCTGGATGCCCCTGGCGTCGAAGAGGTCGGCGATCTTGTTGTCGCTGAGGGGTTTGCCGGGGGTTTCCTCGGCAATCATCTTCTTGAGCATGGCGCGGATCGCGGTGGACGAACACTCGCCCCCGGCATTGGTGCTGACGTGGCTGGAAAAAAAATACTTCAGCTCGAACACCCCCTGGGGGGTGTCGAGGTATTTCTGGGTGGTGACCCGGGAGATGGTGGATTCGTGAAGCTCCAGCCGCTCGGCGATATCGGCGAGAATCATTGGCCGCATGGCCTCCGGGCCCTGTTCGAGAAAGCCCCGCTGCATCTCCACGATACAGGCCGCGACCCGGAGCAGGGTTTCGTTGCGGCTTTCCAGGCTGCGCAGAAACCAGCGCGCCTCCTGAAGCTGGGTGCGCAGGAAGGTGTTGTCGTCGCTGTTGTCGGCGCGGCGCACCAGGTCGGCATATTGCTGGTTGATGCTGATCCTGGGGGTGACGTCACCGTTGAGGCTGACCTGCCAGGTGCCCTGGACCCGTTGGACCCGGGCGTCGGGCACCACGTACTCGACGTCGCTGGCGCTGATCAGCGCGCCGGGCTTGGGGTTGAGGGTCTGGATGAGGTGGATGGCGGCCACCAGGGTGTCCTGGTCATAGCCGGTTTTCTTGCGCAGTTTGACAAAATCCCGCTCCGCCACCAGCTCGATGTGGTTGGCCACCAGCGCCACGGCCTCCGCCAGCAAGGGGGTGTCGGCGGCAAACTGGCGAAGCTGGATCAGCAGGCACTCCCTGAGGTCGTGGGCGGCGACCCCGGGAGGGTCGAACTGTTGCACCCGGTGGAGCACCGCGAGCACCTCGTCCAGTTCGATACCCTCGGCGGCCATGGGCTCGTGAAGGTCCGTCGCCGGTGATTCGAGGAAGCCCTCCTCGGTGACGGCATCGATGATGGCCTCGGCGATATAGCGGTCGGTGTCCGTCATCGGGGTCAGGTTGAGCTGCCAGCGCAGGTGGTCCTGCAGGGATTCGGTGACGCTGTGAAAGCTGTCGAAGTCGCGGCTTTCGCCGTTGCTCTGGGTGGCCGCCGTCGATGTCGGGTAGATGTCGTCCCAGCGGGCGTCCACCGGCAGCTCATCGGGGATGGGGTCGTCGTCCCAGCTGCGCTCGGCGGTCAGGGGGTCTTCGCTGGGTTCGCTGTCGACGGGTTCGGCTTGTTCAAGCTCGTCGGACAGTTCCAGCAGCGGATTGGAGTACAGGGCTTGTTGTATTTCCTGGTGCAAATCCAGTGACGACAGTTGCAATAACTTTATGGCCTGCTGCAGTTGCGGAGTCATCGTCAACTGCTGACCGATCTTTAATTGCAGGCTTTGTCTCATTCAATCACTACAGCGAGGAGAGTCTTGGGTAAATGTCAGTGTAGCCCCGCCGCGCGGCACAAGCAATGTCCAGCCGGGGTTGAAGGCAAAAAATGTGCCTGATTGGTGGCAGTTGTCCGGCGGGGGGTCAGAGGGTGAAATTGTCGCCGAGATAGGTCTTGCGCACCAGGGGGTCGGCGAGGATTTCCGCCGCCGAGCCGCTGGCGATCACCCTGCCTTCGCCGACGATGTAGGCCAGTTCGCAGATGTCCAGGGTCTCGCGCACATTGTGGTCGGTGATCAGTACCCCGATACCCTTGTCCTTGAGGTGGCGGACGATCATCTTGATATCGTTGACCGAAATCGGGTCCACGCCGGCGAAGGGCTCGTCGAGGAGGATAAAGCGGGGTTCCAGGGCCAGGGCGCGGGCGATCTCCACCCGGCGCCGTTCGCCGCCGGACAGGCTCATCCCCAGGGAGGTGCGCAGATGGCCGATATGAAACTCCTGGAGCAGGGTTTCCAGGCGCTCGCGGCGGGCCTGTTTGTCGAGGTCGCGACGGGTCTCGAGAATGGCGAGGATGTTGTTCTCCACACTGAGGCGGCGAAACACCGAGGCTTCCTGGGGCAGATACCCCAGTCCCGCCCGGGCGCGGCCGTGCATGGGCAGGTGGGTGATTTCCTTGCCATCGATAAAGACCTGGCCGGCGTCCGCTTCCACCAGGCCGACAATCATGTAAAAGCAGGTGGTCTTGCCCGCTCCGTTGGGGCCCAGCAGGCCGACGATCTGCCCGCTTTTCACCTCCAGGGAGACGTCGATGATCACCGGGCGCTTCCTGTAGCTTTTGGCCAGATGGCTGGCCCGCAGCAGAGCCATTATTCGGTCCCCTGTTGCTGACTGGGGGGGATCACCATTCTGATGCGGTCGTCACCGCTGTCGCTGCCCTTGGCGCGAATCACCTCCCGGCGCAGGTCGTATTCGATGCGTTCACCGGTGAGGGTGGCTTCCTGTTGTTCCAGGCTGGCGTTGCCGGTGAGCAGGATGATATCGGTCTCCACGTTGTACTCGATGGCATTGCCCTGGGCCACCACCAGCCCGGAGTCCACCTCCGGCTGTTGCTGATAGCGCGCTGGCCGGCCTTCGGCGAGGATGCGGCCAACCTTGTTGCCGGAGGTGAAGACGCTCACCTTGTCGGCGCGAATTTCGATGGTGCCCTGGCTGATGGTGACATTGCCCTGGTATACCGTGAGCCCGGACGCCTCCTCCCGCACTGCCTCGCGGGCCTGAATCTCGATGGCCTGGCGGCGGTCGTCGGGGAGGGCCAGCAGGCTGCTGCTGGCCGCGGCCAGCAGCAGCCCCAGGCCAGCGCCGCGGACTCTAGCGGGCATGGTAGCGGCCCTCGACGTCGGCCAGCAAATGGTAGATCTCACGGCTGAAGTCCGCTTTCATTCCTGTTCCTGTAGTGATGCCACCGGGGTAAACGAGTTTCACCGGCGCTGTGGTTCGGGCGCTGTTGTCGGCGGGAGAATAACTGATTTCCGCGGTAAAAAATGCATTTTCACCCGCTGGGGTCTGCTGGCGCGCGTGTACATCGCCACTCAGCACCACCTGTTGGCCCAGGTTGCTGCTGCGGGCGATGGCCGCGGTGAGCAGCCAGGGCTGGGTGCCGCTGGTGGCCTTGCGGGCGGTCAGCCGAGGGGCCTCCAGCTCGAAGCGATCATCCTCGGCGTAATAGAGGCCGGTGGCTGCGGTCAGCAAATAGGCCGGGTTGCCGTCCAGGTCGTATTTGACAGTGGTGGTGTTGGTCATATAGCTGTCGGCGGTGGGCAGGCTGGCGACCCTGGTCTTCTTGTCGCGGAAGAACAGGTCGGCGGGGGCGTCCCAGAATTTCATGGCCAGCCAGGTAACGGCGATGGTGGCGAGAATAAAGGTCAGGTTTTTCACTGCAGGTAGGGCTCCACGGCGGACGCCAGCTTGCCCTGGGCGGCGAGAATGAATTCGGCGGCCTCGCGCACCGCGCCCTCGCCGCCGTTGCGGCTGGCCCGCCAGTGGGCGTGGCGGGCCACGGTGCTGGCGCAGTTGGCGACGGTCAGGCCCAGGCCCACCTTGCGGATCAGCGCCAGGTCCGGCAGGTCGTCCCCCATAAAGGCGATGGCCTCCAGGGGGTAGGGGTGGGCGCGGAGGATCTCCGCCAGGGCCGCGGCCTTGTCCTCCCGGCCCTGGACCACCAGGTCGATACCCAGCTCCCGGGTGCGCCGGGTGAGGAGGGTGGAGGTGCGCCCGGTGATGATGCCCACCTCGATCCCCTGGCGCTGGAGGAGCTTGATCCCCAGCCCGTCCTGGATGTTGAAGGCTTTGATTTCGTCACCCTGCTCGGTGTAGTAAATGCGGCCGTCGGTGAGCACGCCGTCGACATCGAGCAGCAGCAAGCGGATGGCCTTGGCGCGGTCAGTGGCGGTCAACGGCTGCTCCTGTCTGAGTGTGCTGCTGTCAAAGTCGGCTCCTAGATGATCCCGGCGCGGAGGATGTCGTGCATATGCACGACCCCGATGGGCCGCTGGTTGTCGTCCGCCACCACCAGGGCGGTGATCTTGCGGGTTTCCATAATGCCAAAGGCCTCCGCCGCCAGCATATCCCTGGCCACCGTGAGACAGCCCCTGGTCATCACCTGGGCGATGGTGGCGCTGTTGATATCCACCGCGTGGTCGACGGCGCGGCGCAGATCGCCGTCGGTGAACACCCCCAGCAGTTCGTCGCTGGCGCTGACGATGGTGGTCATGCCAAAGCCCTTCTCGGTCATTTCCAGGAGGGCGAGGCGCAGTGGCGTGTCCTCGGCGACCCGGGGCACCTCGCCGCCGCCGTGCATGATGTCCTCCACCTTGAGCAGCAGTTTGCGGCCCAGGGCG
Organism: uncultured Porticoccaceae bacterium; assembly: GCA_964637045.1. Lineage (GTDB taxonomy): Bacteria > Pseudomonadota > Gammaproteobacteria > Pseudomonadales > Porticoccaceae > CAYXXZ01. Next base: position 4,767 of record CAZWUP010000115.1, read on the forward strand.
CCACCGGGGTGGGAAAAGGCGAAATCCTCGGCGGTGAAGCCCCTGGCCTCCAGCAGGGCAATGGCCAGGGCATCGCCCATCACCAGGGTGGCGGTGGTGCTGGTGGTGGGTGCCAGGTCCAGGGGGCAGGCCTCCTGGGCGACACTGATGTCGAGCCAGGCGTCCGCCGCTTTGCCGAGGGTGGATTCGCGGTTGCCGGTCAGGCTGATCAGGGGCACCCCGAGGCGCTTGATAAGGGGCAGCAGGGTGATGACTTCAGAGGTGGTGCCGGAGCTGGAAATGGCCATCACCACGTCGCTGCGGGTGAGCATGCCCAGGTCGCCGTGGCTGGCTTCCCCCGGGTGGACGAAAAAGGCCGGCGATCCGGTGCTGGCGAGGGTGGCGGCTATCTTGCGGCCGATATGGCCGGATTTGCCCATCCCGGTGACAATAATTCTGCCCTTGCAAGCCAGCATCAACTCACAGGCGCGCACAAAGCTCTCGCCTATCCGGGCTTCGAGACAAGTGATGGCCTCGGCTTCCAGCTGCACGGTTCGCTTGCCGGAAGTGATGTAGTCAAAGGAGGTCATGGCGTATTCCATCGGGGGCGACTGGCATTATAACCCCGCGGCGTGGGTTTGGTCAGCCGGGAGGGTTCAGCAGCCACAGCCAGTAGCCGCAATAGCATGCCACCAGGGCCAGGCCACTGCCCCGGGAAATGACCTTGCCGGGGTTGCCGGGGCGACGGGCGATGGCCACCGCCAGAAACAGGGCCAGAGTGAGGCCCGCCAGCACCAGGTAGTCCCGGCTGAACACCTCTGCCCCCAGCTCGAGGGGGGCGATGACGCCGGCGATGGGCAGCACCGCCATCAGGTTGAAAAGATTGGAGCCGAACACATTGCCGACGGCGATATCGTGGTGGCCGCGCAGGGCGCTCGCGATGGAGGCCGCCAGTTCCGGCAGGCTGGTGCCCACGGCAACCACCGTGAGACCAATCACCAGTTCACTGATGCCAAGCTGGCGGGCGCTGGTGGTGGCACCCCACACCAGCACCTCGGAACTGGCCAGCAGAGCGGCGAGGCCGATGGTCAGCCACACCAGGGAGATGCCGGTGCCGATTCTGGGAATCTCTTCCTCCAGGCTGAGTTGTTCCGGGGTTGGGTGGTAGGTCTTGTAGCGGACAGTTATCCACAGCAGCGGCGGTACCGCCAGCAGCAGCGGCAGGCTCTCCCAGAAGCCGAGGCTGCCGTCGTAGAGCAGCAGCCCGATCAGGGCGGTGACCACCAGCAGCACGGCGCCCTCCTGGCTGAGGAGATGCTTTTGGGTTGGCAGGGGGGCGATCAGCGCGGTCACCCCCAGTACCAGGCCGATATTGGCCAGGTTGGAGCCCAGGGCGTTGCCCACCGCCAGGGCGCCGGCACCCTTGAGGGCGGCGTTGATGGAGACGATGATCTCCGGCGCCGAGGTGCCGATGGACACTATGGTCAGGCCGATGACCAGGGGTGAAATGCCGAAGTTGCGGGCGGTGCTGGCGCTGCCCACCACAAAGCGGTCGGCGCCCCACACCAGGCCCATCAATCCCGCCACCACGGCCCCTGCTGCGAGCAGCATCTCGTCCACTATCAAGTCGTCACCCTGCTGGAGTTTCGCGATCAGAGGGCGCAATGGTATAGTGCGCACCCGCAAAAGTCAGCACAGCCGTCGCGGCCGCTGCCGGTTTTCGGGTCTGGCACTTTTTGCGTGGTGTTGTTGTCCAACCGCTGAACCCGCGGCTCCTGTTACGCCAATTGTCTGCACACCAGAGGAAGGGAATATTCATGAAGTTGCAAGCGCCGTATCGTTATCTCGCCATGCTGCTGGTGCTGTTTTCGACCCTGGCCGCAGCCACTGCTGAACCTGCCCAGGCGCCGGACAAGCTGGTGGCCAAGGTGACCCAGACCATGCTCGCGGATATCGCCAGCTATCGCGATGCCCTGGCCAGCGCCAAGGGTGACGCCCAGAAGCAGGCGCTGCTGACCGAGTTCTACGACCGCCTGGCGGCGAATCTGCGGCCGGTGGTGGATTTCAACTGGATTGCCCTCAACGTGATGGGCCAGTACCGGGGCCAGGCCTCCGCCGAGCAGCGCCAGCAGTTTCGCCAGGTGTTCACCCGGGCCCTGGTGGAAACCTACGGTCGCGGGCTGCTCAGCTACAGCAATCAGGAGATTGTTGTCCAACCCCTGGCTGATCTGTCCGCCGATCAGCGCAGGGTAACGGTGGTCCAGGAAATTCGCGGTACCGACAAGTCCTACCCCTTGCTGTACAGCATGGGCAAGAAAAAGAATGGCGAATGGAAGGTGATCAACGTCATTATCAATGGGATCAACCTGGGCAATACGTTCCGCAACCAGTTTGCCCAGGCGGCAGCCAAGCACAATGGCGACATCGACCGGGTGATCGCCAGTTGGACAGTGGCGGACACCGAAACCTGATCCGAGTGGCCCCCTGTGCAGCCCGGTGGTCGAGCTGCCAGGCTCCACCCGGGGCCGGCCCGGGGGCTATTCAAATCTGACTCCTCAGTAACGCGGTAATGTCATGGAATCTTCAGAAATCAAGACAATTTTGCAGGCGGCCCTGCCCGGTTGTGACATCCAGGTGCAAGGTGACGGCAGGCATTTCGACCTGGTCATCGTCGGCGACGTGTTTGCCGGTGCCCGCACCCTCAAGCGTCAGCAGATGGTGTATGGCATTCTCAACGAGCACATCGCCTCGGGAGCGCTGCACGCGGTCAATATGAAGACCCTCACCCCCGCTGAGTGGCAAGCCTTGCGTCAATAGCTATTAACCCGGCGGTATTATCGCCGGGTTAATGCGGCACACGTAGGTGCCGCCAGTGGCCGTAGGGCCAATGCAAGCCACTGAAGTACCAGAAAATTCACATATTTTCGCCAGTGCTTCAGGGGCGTGACAAACCCTGGCAGGACGATAGGGTTTGTCGCTAGGTTAAGAGTCTGCTGGCCCCCGGGCCGGCCCCAGGTCAATAGCACCAGACCCACGAAGAGTGACAGATGGATAAATTGCTAATCACCGGTGGCGTGCCGCTGGCGGGAGAAATCCGTATTTCGGGGTCCAAGAATGCGGCCCTGCCGATCCTTGCCGCCACCCTGCTGGCCGAGCAGCCGGTGACCCTGGCCAATATCCCGCACCTTCACGACATCACCACCATGATCGAGCTCCTGGGTTGCCTGGGGGTTGGGGTGGTGCTCGACGAGCGCATGCGGGTCGAGGTGGACGCCAGCACCATCACCTGCAAGGTGGCGCCCTACGACCTGGTGAAGACCATGCGCGCCTCGATCCTGGTGCTGGGTCCGCTGGTGGCCAGGTTTGGCGAGGCCCATGTCTCCTTTCCCGGCGGTTGCGCCATCGGCAGCCGGCCGGTGGACCTGCATTTGCGCGGCCTGGAGCTGATGGGGGCGGAAATCGAGATCGATGGCGGCT
>CAZWUP010000116.1:0-8205 GCA_964637045.1 uncultured Porticoccaceae bacterium
CCAGGTCATTGAGCCGGTGCGACGCGGCGTTCACCTGCTGCCGCTGCGCCTCCAGTTCCGGTGCCGCGGCCAGATTGCCGTTGCTTTCCAACTCGCTCTGAATGGCCTCCGCCAGGGGCTTGCAACTGGTGTTGAGGTCGCTGATCTCTGGATTGGCGGCATCCAGGTGGAATCCCTTCTGGTAGTGGTTGGCCAGGCCCCGCAGGTACAAATCCAGTTGCGGGCTGGCCCTGAGAATGGCCTCCGGCCCCCCCGAGGCGCCACTGCCGTAGGAGGTGGTGACCTCCCAGGGCACGGGGATATAGACCAGTGCGGCCTCATCCACAGTGGTGGCGATACCAAAGATACCGTCGTCGGCAGACCCGGTGAGGGCGGGATCAAACTGCGGAGTTGAGGTAGTGGACATAAGGGCGCCTGACGAAGTAGATGTGGCGAAATTCTACCGTGTTTCAGCAGCCCGGAAATAGAAAACCCGCAACCGCGGGCTTTTTCAGGATCCAGCCGGCTGTCGCGCCTTGGGCCCGACAGCCGGCAGTTACCTGTCAGCCGGACTTGGATTCCCGGAACGGAATATCGCGATCCAGCTCGATCTCCTTGGGCAGGCCGAGAACCCGCTCGCCGATGATGTTGCGCTGGATCTGGTCGGTCCCGCCGCCGATGGAGTTCATGTAGGAGTTGAAGGTGCGGAAGTTGGTGTCCTGGGCATCCGGGAACTCGTCGCCGTCGAGCAGACTCTGGGCGCCGAGGATCAGGGTTTTCACCCGCGCCTCGGTGTGCAGGATGCGCGACATGGCGAGCTTGCCCAACGACATCAGCGGCGACGACCCGCCCTGCACCATGTCTTCCTTGGCGCGCACCATATTGAGGTCGTTGAGGCGCCGGTAGGCCATGGCATTGGCGATCTCCTGGCGGATCAGCGGGTCCTCGAGGCGGCCGTACTCCCGGGCCAGGGTGATCAGGTCCTTGGTGGTGGCGACCCCGGAGCGGCGGTCGGCAGCGCCCTCGGCCATCACCAGGCGCTCGTAGGCCAGCGCGGTCTGCAACACCTTCCAGCCGCCATTGAGGGGGCCGAGCTGGTTTTCCGCAGGAATCACCGCATTGTCGATAAACACCTCGTTGAAGTGGGACTCGCCGGTGATCTGGTGGATGGGGCGGATCTCGATACCCTGCTGCTTCATCGGGCAGAAGAAGAAGGTGATACCGCTGTGCTTGGGCTTGTCCCAGTCGGTGCGCGCCACCAACAGACCGTAGTCGGCCGCGGTGGCCCCGGAAGTCCACACCTTCTGACCGTTGACCACCCAGTGGTCGCCATTGCGGTCGGCGCGGGTGCGCACCGCCGCCAAATCCGAACCGGCGCCCGGCTCGCTGTAGAGCAGGCAGGTCTTCATCTCGGCACAAAGCAATTTCGGAATCAGCTCGCGCTTGAGGCTGTCGGTGCCGAAGGTGAGCAGGGTATTGGCGGCGAGGTGGGAGCGGTCCTGGCCGGAGCCCGGCGCTTTGACCTTGCGGAACTCCTCAGAGACGATCTTGGACTGGTCGGTGGACAGGCCGAGGCCAAACCAGGCCGCAGGCCAGGACGGCACGGCCCAGCCGGCATCCAGCACCTCCTTCAACCAGGCGCAGTACTCCGGCGCCGGAGTATCCCAGGAACTGGCTGGCGTGGTGCACTGGTTGTGCCAGTGCGCCGCCAGCCAGGCGCGCACTTCGGTGCGCAGTTGATCATCGGTCATGGCTTGCAGTTGTTCAGCGTTCATTTCAGGCCCCCAGCAGCGTCAGATAGCGGTCGCGGTAATAGTTGGAATTGCCGAGCAGAAAGGCGGTGGCCCGGGCCCGGCGCAGGTAGAGATGGGCCGGGTACTCGGCGGTGTAGGCAATGCCACCGTGCATCTGGATACTGTCGAAGGCGATCTTCGCGAAGCTGTCGGCACAGGCGAAGGCGGCCAGGCTGATATCGGCGACGGCAGTGTCGGCGCCGGCAGCCATGGCGCGGGCGGCGTGGCGGGCAGCGGAAATGCAGGACTCCTTCTCCACCAGAAGGTCCGCGGCCATATGCTTGATGGCCTGGAAACCGCCGATGGCACGGCCGAACTGGTAGCGGTTGCGGATATAGTTCACGGTCATGTCGAAGAGAAACCCGGCGGCACCGGCCTGCTCACCGGCGAGGGCGACGCGGGCCACATCCAGGGCCTCGTCCACCGCCTCCCAGCCGCGGCTGCCGATACGCTCGGCGGCCGCGCCCTTGAACTCGATGCGGGCCAGACGCAGGGTGGCGTCCAGGGTCTTGTGGCTGGCGACAGTCACGCCGGCGGCCTTGGCATCCACGGCGAACACCCCCTGGCCCTCTGCGGTGTTGGCCACCACCAGCAGCAACCCGGCATTCTGGCCGTGGAGCACATAGTTGGCGACACCATCCAGGGTGTTGCCGGTGGCGGTCACGGCCACGGCGTCCGGGGTCCACAGGCCCTGGTCGCCAGTGAGGCAGACGGTGGCGATCAGTGAGCCGTCGGCGATGCCCGGCAGCCAGCGCGCCTGGGCGGCGCCGTCGCCGAGGGTGTCGAGCAGAGACGCAGCCATCACCGAGGAGGCGAACAGGGGCGAGCACAGCAGGGCCGCACCGGCCTCCTCCATGACTTCCTCCAGCTCCACGGGACCGGCCCCGGAACCGCCGAACTCGGGGTCGATGATCAGGCCGGTAACACCCATCTCTGCCAGTCCCTGCCACAGGGCTTGGTCGTAGCCCTGGGGGGTGGCCATGGTGCGGCGGACATCCGCCTCGGTGGATTTGGCGGTGAGCAGTCGATTGACCGCGTCCCGCAGTGCCGCCCGTTCGTCGGCGGCCAGGGTTGTCATAGCCATAGGTCGTTTAGCCTCTCTGGAAGTGTCAAGTCAGGTGGATCGGTGAAAGCTCAACTTATCATCTAATATGAATATATGCTCACATTTATAACACGGATGCATTTGGCCGCGCAAACTATTTATACACCCTATTCATCCCCCGCGCATCCGGGGCCGACCACTGACGGAAATGCAGCGGCCACAGCAAAAGCTGTTGACTTGCCGCCGCCCTGGGTTAGCATCGAGGCACTACAGTGATAAGAGTCAACCGCCCATGAGCCGACGTACTGCCCTGGTGACTGGCGCCGGAACCTATGTGGGCCCAGCCCTGTGCCGGCTACTGGCCCAGCGCAACCACGACCTGGTGCTAAGCACCCCGGCCCCGGGCCAGGCGGAAGAGCTGCGAACCCTGGGTGCCGAGGTGCTGGTGGTCGACGACCCCGCCGCCAACGACACCAGCCCAAGCGGCTGGCAGGTCATATCGCAAATCCTAGCCAGCCGCCACAACCCCATTGATTGCGCAGCCCTGTTTCCCCCGCCCATCGCCGGCCAGGGGGTGACCGTCGGACCGCTGCTGGCGGCGGACAGCCACCAGCTCGGCGAGATGACCGGCTACCTGCACACCACCCTCTGGGCCCTGCAGGCAGTTATCCCACTGCTGCGCAAACCCGGCGGCCAGGTGGTGGTCTTTACCAGCGATGCCGGCGTCAGGCCTGTGGCCAACTGGTCCCTGTACGGCGCCGCCCGGGCGGCGCAGAGCTTTATGATCAGGGCCGCAGCCCTCGAGCACGCCGCGGAGGGCATCGCCATCAACGTCATCGGCTCCAAAAATGCGGTGTTTACCGGCTTCCCTGGCGCACCGGCGGAAAGCATCAGCGACCACCAGGTCACCACCGGCCCTTGGGCCAGGCATCTGGAGGAGGAGACGCCCCTGGGTCGCCTGGGCACCATGGCGGAACTGGCGGCCTTCGCCACCGTACTGCTGGATGGCAGCAACAGGTTCCAGACCGCCCAGTACTTTTCCTTCAGCGGAGGCTGGCACGCGCTGTAGAGGGGCACCGGGGCCAGGGCCTGTAACCAAAAGTATCGCCGGGCAAAAATCCGGGCGGCGAAATTGTTTCTGTCACGGTCAGAGCATACTATCGTCAATCATGGCTGACGCTTTTATCTTCGACGGCAAAGGTCCTCCGCCACCCAGTCCACCATGATCTGGAGATCACCATAAGATGGAACCAACACCCCCCGGCCACAGGCCAGCAGACGGCACCAGGGCCGTGGTTTTTCTCGCCCAGGTGGCCAGCGCCGTGGAGCGCGAGATTATCGAAAAATGGCTGGTCGACCACAGGGGCGATTATGGCGATGCCACTACCGAAGTGATCGTCGTCGACTTCCCCAGGCGCGACACCATCACCATTCCCCCGGCCCTGGGTCAGCGCCTCAGTCGCGGCGACGACCCCCTGCTCGCCCCCCTCCGGGTGGCCTGGTTGCCGAAGATCCGCAACGGCAAGCGCCAGGTGTACCTCCGCGACCTGTTGATCATCGGCAACCCGAGGAAGCCCCGCCTCTACGCCAAGCACCTTATCGCCAAACACCACCCCGACCGGCTTCAGGTGTTGGTGGGGGAGCCCGCCACCAGCGCTGTGCTGCGGGCCATCTGGAGCGAAACCAACAGCGAAGAACACCGCCGGGACAGCGACTTTGCCCGCTTTGTGGTGCGCCGCGCCACCCTGGCCCTGGAGCGGGCCGCCTCCCAGCTCCTCGGCCCGCAATACAAAATGCCCAGGCTGGTGCGGGAGGAGATCCGCACCTCCAGTCGCTTTCGCCAAGGGCTGGCCCGGCTGGCCGAGGCCGAGGGCATCCCCATGGCCAAGGCCAACACCCTGGCGGAGACGGCCCTCAAGGAATTGGCCTCTGGGTTCACCCCCCTGGGGATCGACCTCAACCTGATCATGGGTCGCTTCCTCTACAAACAGGGTTACGAAGAGCAGCTGGATTACGACATGGCCCAGGTGGAAAAGGTGCGCGCCGCCCTGGCCAACACCCCGGGCATTGTGCTGCCCTCCCACCGTTCCAATATGGATGTGGGGGTGATGTCCGTCGCCCTCCACGATCTGGGGCTGCCCCGCACCAGCACCCTGGGGGGCATGAACATGAGCTTCTGGCCCCTGGGCTATATCATGCGCCGCTCCGGGGTGATCTTTATTCGCCGCGACATCAAGAGCGACCCCGTCTACCGCTGGGTGCTCAAGGAGTACCTGGGCTATGTGGTGGAGAAGCGCTTCAGCCTTCAGTGGTATATCGAGGGCACCCGCTCCCGCACCGGCAAGTCACTGCCCCCCAAGCTGGGATTGCTCAAGTACGTGGTGGATGCCTACCGGGAGGGACGCTGTGAGAACATCGCCCTGATTCCCGCCTCCACCACCTACGACCAGCTCAACGAGGTGAAGGAGTACGCCGGCGAGGCCATGGGCCAGGTCAAAAAGGCCGAGAACCTCGGCTGGTTCTTCAAATTTTTCCGCTCCGTGAAGGGCCGCTTTGGCCAGATCCACGTCCGCTTTGGCGACCCGGTACTCCTCAGCGACCACCTGGGCACCCCCCAGGAGGCCGCGGCACTGAGCAACGAGGAATACCATCTGACCTTGCAAAAGATGGCCTTCGAGGTGTCCTGGCGCATCAACAAGGTGGCCCCGGTCACTGCGGTCTCCCTGATCACCATGACCGCCCTCAGCGCCTACAACCAGGCCCTGACCTTCGCCCAGTTGCGCAAGGCCCTCAACGATTTTGTCCACTTTACCCAAAGGCACGCGGTGCCCACCACCAAGAGCGCCCGCCAGCTGCTCACCGCCGAAGGGGTGCGCGCCGAACTGCGGGCCCTGATCCACCAGGGGGTGATCCACGCCGAGGAGGATGGCCCCGAACCCGTGTACACCATTCACCGGGATCAGCATGTGGCGGCCTCCTTTTACCGCAACTCCATCGTTCACCACTTCCTCGATGCGGCCATCGCCGAGGTGGCCCTGGTGGCCGCCTGCAAGGGGGACTGCGACACCCCCCTGGAGACCTTCTGGGCCACCGCCTTCCAGCTCCGCGACGTGCTCAAGTTCGATTTCTTCTTTCTCGAAAAGAACCAGTTCCGGGAGTCCGTAACCGCCTACCTGGACAGCGTCGACCCGGACTGGCAGCAGGCCCTGACCGGGGACAACGACTGCCTTCAGGCGCTGGGCAACAACATCAAACCGCTCACCGCCGACAGTGTGCTGCGCTGTTTTCTCGAGAGCTACTGGATCGTGGGTATCTGCCTCCAGTTGAAGCCGGAGCTGTTGATCAAGGAGCGCAAGGCATTTCTCAAGTTCTGCACCGGCACCGCCCGCCAGTACCTGCTGCAGCAGCGGATCACCCACCCCGAGGCCAGCTCCCTGCACCTGTTCAACACCGGCCTGCAGCTGGCGGAAAACCGCGGCGCCCTGGATATCAAGGCCGACAGCTACAAGGCCGACGTGGACAGCTTTGTCGCCGAGATACGGGGCTTGCTGGATCTGATCGAGGATGTTTCCCTGATCGGCCGCCAAGTGTTCAACAATAGAATTTTCAAAGAGAACTCCACCCATGACAGCCCCTGATGTACATTTTGAGGACGAACTCTCCGCCATCGACTACCTGATGTTGCGGGGGGAGAGCGATCCCCGCACCCGCAGCTCCATGGTGTCCATCGCCATGCTCGACACCACCCCGGACTTCGACCGCCTGCGGGAGGTGTTCGAGCGCACCAGCCGGGAATTTATCCGCCTGCGCCAGCATGTGGTGGTGCCCAGCCTGCCGGTGACCGCCCCCCGCTGGGTGGTGGACCCGGACTTCAATCTCAACTACCACGTCACCCGAACAACCCTGCCCGCCCCGGGGAAACTCCCTCAACTGCTGGACATCGCCGAGAAAATGGGCGCCGCACCCCTGGACACCAGCCGCCCCCTGTGGGAGGTAATGCTGGTGGAAGGAATCACCGAAACCGGCGCCCAGGCGGCGCTGATTACCAAGCTCCACCACGCCATCACCGACGGTGTCGGCGGCATGCTGTTGTTCAAGTCCATTTACGACTTTGCACGGGATCCCGCCCCACGCCCCATGCCACCGCTGCCCATCCCGGAGGAAATCGCCGCCGACGAGCTGACCCGCAAGGGCCTGACCACGGCGGTGACAAAATTTTGGCCGACACTGTCCAGGGGCATGGGAAAGGGTGTGCGCTGGGGCTCTGACGCCATACGCAACCCGGGCAAATATCTCGAGGAACTGCGCGACCTGGCGGCCTCTGCCCAGCGGGTGATGGGGCCGCCCCCGGTACCGCCCTCGCCGCTGCTGCGCCGGCGCAGCCTGGGTCGCCGCCTGGACTGCTTCGACTTTCCCCTGGTCCGGCTCAAGGCCGCCGCCAAGGCTGCGGGGGTTTCCGTCAACGACGCCTATATCGCCGCGGTCTGCGGCGGCCTGGGCCGCTACCACCAGGCCCTGGGGGTGGATATCGAGGCCCTGCCCCTGGCGATGCCGGTCAATCTGCGCAAGGACGACGACCCCGCCGGCGGCAACCGTTTCGCCGGAGCCCGGCTGGCGGCGCCCATTGGTGAAGCTGATCCGGTGAAGCGCATGCAGCTGGTGCGGGAGCAGGTGCTGACGGCGGTGGCGGAGCCCGCCATCAATATCCTCGGCGCCATTGCCCCGGTGCTGAGCAAGTTGCCCAGCGCCATGCTGGGCACCCTGTCGGCATCCGCCGCGGCCATCGATGTGCAGGCCAGCAACGTGCCCGGCTATCCGGAGCCGCCCTTTATCGCCGGGGCCAGGGTGGTCAAGATGTACCCCTTCGGCCCCCTTCCCGGCGTGGCCATGATGGTGGTGATGGTGTCCCAGGGCGGCGAGTGTTTTGTCGGCATCCACAGCGACACCGCCGCCATTACCGACCCCGAACTGCTGCGCAGCGCCATGGAACAGGGTTTTGAGGAGGTCATGGCCAGCACCGGGACCGGGGTCGCCGCAAAAACCAAGGGGCCAGCGCCCCGCAAGCCGCGGGCCGCCACCCCCAGGGCAAAGGCCCCCGCCGCCAGGACCAGAGCCAGCACCACAGCCACAAGCAAACCCGCAACCGCCAAAAAGGTGCGCAAAATTTTTAATGACCAGGTAACGGTGGGCTTTGCCGGCTCCGTGGCGGATGCCTTTACCTTAAGCGAGCGCTTTGAAGAGAAGCTGACACAAACCGGCGGCAACCTGGAGCGCCCCGCGGTGAACCTGGCGCGCGAATGGCGCAGCGACAAGACCCTGCGCCAATTGCAAGCCATGCTGATAGCAGCTAACAAAGACCAGATGCTGCTGATTTCCGGCACGGGCGAG
>CAZWUP010000117.1:0-8188 GCA_964637045.1 uncultured Porticoccaceae bacterium
CCATTCTCGACACCTCCGCCACCTGCCACATGCCCGACACCCTGGAAATGCCCTACCGGGCGGAGATTTTTGGCGCTGGCGAGGCCGGTGAATTCCCCCACCTGTACCGCCTGGGGGGCATGACCTGCCTGGCGGGGGATGTGATTGGCGACTACAGCTTTGGCGAGCCCCTGCGGGTGGGCCAGCGCCTGATGTTCGACGACATGGCCCACTACACCATGGTGAAGACCACCACCTTCAACGGCATCAATCTGCCCGCCATTGCCCTGTGGGACTCCCGCAGCGACGAGCTTCAGGTGATCCGTCAGTTTGGCTACCAGGATTTCAAGACCCGACTGTCCTGAGTCGGATGCGCATAACAACAATGCCAAGGCACGCCATGTTTCTCGACCCCTACTGCTCACAAACCAACGGCCTGGTGGCGGTATCCGCCCGCCAGGCCAGCCACTTTGCCAAGGGCCTGGCCGGGGACTTCAACCCCATCCACGACGAGGAGGCGCGCAAGTTCTGCGTACCCGGGGATCTGCTGTTTGCCCTGGTACTTGCCCGCTACGGTGTTTTCAGCACCATGGATTTCCGCTTCCTGGGCACCGTGGGGGACGGCGTGGGGCTGATCTTTCCCCCCGAGCCGGCACCGGCCTTCGACGTGGTCAACGACCGGGGCAAACCCCTGTTGGCGGTGCGGCTGGCGGGCGCCTCCAGTCAGGACCCGGTGTTCGCCGAAACCCTGACCCGGGAGTACGTGGCCTTTTCCGGCCAGAACTTCCCCCATATCCTGGTGCCCCTGATGGCGGACAAGGGGGTGATGATCAACCCGGCGCGGCCCCTGGTGATGTACGAGAGCATGGCCCTGAGCTTCGACACTCTGGCCATCGGCGAAGTGCGGCTGACTCTGTCCGACACCTCCCTCACCGTGGACGGCAAGCGCGGCGATGTGCGCCTGTACTTCGACATCCACAGCGGCGACCAGGTGGTGGGTTCGGGAATGAAGCGGCTGGCCCTCGGCGGCCTGCAACCCTACGACGAGGGGGCGATGGCCGAGGTCATCGCCCGCTACGAGGCCAGCAAGGCCGCCTACCGGCGCTGGTAACTGATCCGGTAGATCGCCCCGGCGAAGTCGTCCGATATCAGCAGGGCGCCGTCGTTGCCCTGCTCCACATCCACCGGCCGCCCCCAGAATCTCTGGTCCTCCGTCAGCCAGCCGCTGGCGAACTCCCGATAGGCCACCGCCTTGTTATCCTCCAGGGTTACCAGAAACACGCTGTAGCCATCGGGCTCCTTGCGGTTCCAGGAGCCGTGGCTGGCGATAAACAGCTGATTGCGATAGTCCTGGGGAAACTGGTCGCCGGTGTAAAAACGCATGCCCAGGGCGGCGTTGTGGGCGGGCAGCTCGAGGGCGGGGGGCGTGAAGGTATCCTCCGGCAACTGAGTGGGGTAGTCGGGGTCCACCAGGTCGCTGCCGTAACGGTAGGGAAAGCCGAAGTGCATGCCGGGCCGGGGGGCGCGATTGAGCTCCTCCGGCGGCTTGTCGTCACCCCACAGGTCCCGGCCGTTGTCGGTAAACCACAGCTCCCCGGTAACCGGGTGCCAGTCGAAGCCCACCGAATTGCGAATCCCCCTGGCCCAGGTTTGCAGGTCGCTGCCGTCGGGGTTGAGGGACGCGATAATGCCCTGTTCGGCGGCGGGCTCGCAGGTGTTGCAGGGTGCGCCCACGGAGACATAGAGGCGGCCGTCGGGACCAAACCGCAGGTACTTCCAGCCGTGGTGGAACTCGGCGGGGAACCCCTCGTAGATCACCACCGGCTCGGGGGGCGTCTCGAGGTTCGCTTCGATATTGTCGTAGCGGATAATCCGGTGAAGCTCGGCCACATACAGGCTGCCGTCGCGGAAGGCCAGGCCGTTGGGCACCCTGAGGTCGTCGGCAATGGTGATCACCTCGTCGGCCCGGCCATCGCCGTCGGGATCTGTGATGGCGTACACTGTGGACAGGGGCTTGAAGTCCCGATCGGCGCGGGTGCCCACGAACAGGGTGCCGGAGGGGCTCAGGGCCATGGCTCTGGCGCCGGGCACCTGGTCCGAGAACAGGCTGATACGAAACCCCTCGGGTAGCCTGATCCGCTCCAGATTTTCCGCGGCGGGCGCATCCATGGGGTTGATGGCCACATGGACACCGGGGGCCAGGGTGCGGTTGTCCGCCGCCCATACGCCAGCACAGCAGGTCAACAGCAGGGCGGGGAAACAGTGTCTGGCAGTAGTGAGCATAGTGTTCTAGCCTCCGGAGAAAGCGTGTCAAGGGCAGATGTTGTACCCAGAGCCACCGCCGTTGTCAAACCTCACACCGATCCCCAGGCGGAGCGGGGGGACGCCAGTGGCTCCCGTGCGTCTGGGTGCGATGGCAGAGAAGACGCTATGGAAAAACACACCTACGCAGCCTTGAGCGACTATATGGATCTGTTGCTGGATGCGGTCTGCGTGGTGGATAAGGACGGCCACTATGTCTATCTGAGCGCCGGGTTTGAACGGATTTTTGGCTACTCTCCCGAGGAGATGATCGGCAAGCCGATGATCCAACTGGTACACCCGGACGACCGGGAACTCACCCTGCGCACCGCCAGGGAGATCATGTCCGGCAGGCACCAGCCCCACTTTGAAAATCGCTACCTGCGCAAGGACGGCCAGGTGGTGCATGTGATGTGGTCGGCGCGCTGGTCCGAGGCCCACCAGGTGCGGATTGCCGTGGCCCGGGACATCACCAGGCGCAAGCACGCCGAGTCCGTCCAGGCCGCGGTGTACGCCATCTCGGAGGCCGCCCACACCAACGACGATCTGCACACCCTGTTTGAGCGGATTCACCGGGTGGTCAGCGAGCTGTTGCCGGCCACCAACTTCGCTATCGCCCTTTACGACCACCAGACCCGCGCGGTGAGCTTTCCCTACCATGTGGACACCCACAGCCATGCCCCCGCCAAACTGAAGCTGGACTCAACCGCCCTCTGCCTACAGGTGATCGACAGCGGCGAAACCCTGCTGCTGAGCCGCGACAACCGGGCCTGCCTGTCGGCGGCCATGGCCGAGCTGGTGGGCGAACACGGCCAGAGCTGGCTCGGGGTACCACTGAGGTCCAGCGCTGGCATCTTCGGCGCCCTGGTGGTGCAGAGCTATGACGATGCCGCCACCTACAGCCAAAAGGACAGCGAGCTGTTGCAGTTTGTCTCCACCCAAATTGCCGCGGCAATCGAGCGCAAGCAGTTGCTCGACCGCCTGCAGACCATGGCCCTCTACGACCAGCTCACCCAGCTGCCCAACCGGGAGCTGTTCCACGACCGCATCCAGTCAGCCCTGGCCAGGGCGCGGCGCCGGCAGGGTCTGCTGGCCCTGTTGTACCTGGACCTGGACAGATTCAAGGAGGTCAACGACAGCCGCGGCCACGAGGCGGGGGACAAGCTGTTGCAGCAGGTCGCCCGGCGGCTGCTGGCCTGCGTGCGGGAGTCCGACACCGTGGCCCGCTTTGGTGGGGATGAGTTTGTGATTCTGCTGGAAAATATCCGCAGCCGGCACGATCCCGCCGTGGTGACGGACAAGATCCGCGCCGCCCTCAGCCAGCCCTTTGTGGTCAATGGCCATCCGGTGTGGATAGTTCCCAGTATTGGCTGCGCCCTCTTTCCCGATCACGGGGACGATGAAAAGGCGCTGCTGCGGTGTGCCGACGAGGCCATGTACCGGATCAAGCGATCCGCGCGCCCGACTGCGGCCGCCCCCGACAGCGGGGACCGGGGCTAAAGTCGCGAGGCGGTGAGCTCGAAATCGGCATGGGCCCAGGCGCTGTCGAAGCGGGCGCCGATTTCCGCCGCCTCCCCGTCCCGGCCCTGGGCGGCCAGGGCCTGGGCCAGGCCGAACAGGGACCAACCGTTTTCCGGATTGCGCTTGAGTTCCTCCCGGTACACCAGCTCCGCATCCTCACCGCGGCCGGCATCGAGCAGCACCGCACCCAGGGTGTGGCGCACTGGCGCGTGCCAGCCGGGTGGCTCGTCATAGGGGATGCCGTCCTCCAGGGCGACACCTTCCCTCAAAGCCGCAATCGCGGCCTGCCAATTGCCGCGGGCAGCCTCCAGCTCGCCGGCCAGCACCCGTTCGGCGACCCTGACGCCGTGCAGCAGGGAATAGCGCCCCCACACTTTCAGGGCCTCGATGCTGGCGTCGCCCACCGCCGCCGCCAGCGCCCGGTGGTGCTGGTCGGCCTCTGCCAGGCGCTGCTGGCGAAGGGCGGCCATGCCCTGGGCGTAGTGCCAGATGGCCACCTGGAACGGCAAGTCCGCCGCCGGCTCCGGGGTGGCGACGATCTCGTCCCAGAGCCCGAAACGCACCTTGGCGAACAGCGGTGTCAGGGAGAAGTGCTGCATCGCCTCCATCCCCGGCATGCGCATCAACTGGGGGTCACTGGTGCGCTGGCCGGTGGTTTCGGCGGCGGCCAGCGCCACCTCGCGCTCCCCCGCCATGGTGGCGGCAAACCACAGGAAGTGGTGGTTGTGGGGCACGTAGCCCAGGGGATAGACCCCGGGGGCGGGGCGGCAGGTGGCCAGATACAGATCATCGGCGACAATGGCATCCCGGTTGACCTGGGCCGCGTCGTGCCAGCGCCCCACCCGGGCGTAGATATGGGCCGGCATGTGTACCAGGTGGCCAGAGCCGGGGATCAGATCCCGCAGGCGGTCCGCCGCCGCCGCACCCCGCTCCGGTTCCGGCGATGCTTCCACGGCATGGATATAGAGGTGAAGAGCGCCGGGATGAGCCTCGTCCCGGGCCAGCACCGACTCCAGGCCGGCGACGATCTGCCCGGTGTTGCCCTTGGGGTTGCCGCTGTCGTCCCAGAAATCCCAGGGTTGCAGATTCATCAGCGCCTCGGCGTGGAGGGTGGCGGCGTCCAGGTCGTCGGGGAACTGGCGCACCAACTCCGCCATGGCCTCGGCATAGGCGATGTCGAGGGGGGTGCGGTCCGCCGGCGGGTTTTCCCCATAGCGGGCGGAGAGGGCGCGGATATAGGCCTGCTCCCGGGGGGTGCCGGTTTGCGCCAGGCCCAGGGCGGCCTGCAGCCGCTCCCAGGCGGCGGCGTTGTTCGCCGGATCCATTCCGGCATTGACATGGGGTCCCAGCACCAGCGCGGCACCCCACCAGCACAGGGCGCACTGGGGGTCCAGTTCCAGGGCGCGGAGGAAGGAGCGCTCGGCGGCGTCGTGGTTGAAGCCGTAGGTGAGCATCATTCCCTGATCGAACCAGCGCTGCACCTCGGGATTGTCACTGACCACCGCCATGCGGTAATCGCCCAGGCCCTCCAGCAGGGTCGCGCCCACCGGGGCAATGGTGGGCAGGGCCGGCGCCGTGGCGGTCTCGGCGCTCGCCACCGGCGCTCGGCTATCGCCAGAATTGACGTACCAGAGGCCGCCAATAGCGACTATGCTGACCAGGACAAGTAGATAGACAGGTTTCATGATGCACCTCCATGGGCCGCGATCCCGGGTGCCGGGTTGCACCCGTGACGGATGCGGCAGATTAGCTGTGGTGCGCCGCCCGTCGGGTCCTCACACAAGCACCACAGGGAGACCGCGGCATCGCGATGCGCAGCAGGGTATAGACCAAGAACACCGCTTTCGCCACCCCGATTTGGGGAGACCGTCGGCACCGGGGGGGTAAGTGCCCATGACCAAAGCCATGATCTGGACGCTGGCCGCACTGGCGGCGGCACTCGGCGGCATCGCGCTCACCGTCCGGGAACCCCCTGCCCCGGTGCTGCGGGCGGGCGTGGCCCTGGAAACCCCCACCACTCTGCGCCACTTCGAGTTGATCGACCAGGACGGCGCCCCCTTCACCCGGGCCTCCCTTCGCGGGCGTTGGACCCTGATCGTCCCGGGCTTTACCCGCTGCCCGGATATCTGCCCCACCACCCTCGCCACCCTCAACCGGGTTCACCAGGGGCTGGGGGATGATGCGCACCGGGTGGGAGTGGTGCTGCTGAGCCTGGACCCGGCGCGGGACACCCCCGAGGTTCTCGCCGACTATGTGGGGTATTTCAATCCCGAGTTTGCCGCCGTCACCGGCGCGGCGGAGCAGCTGGAGGCCCTTTACCTGGATCTCGGCATCAACCACATCCGCATTCCCGGCGCCAAGGGAGAGTACAGCGTTGACCACTCCACGGCGCTGTTGCTGATTGATCCGAAGGGCCGGCTGGCGGGGTACGTCGTGCCGCCCATCAACGCCGGACTGCTGACGGCGGACTTGGCGCAGCTGCTGGCGCCGGGCGACTAGTGCTGTTTCACTTTGATACTGCCTTATGTTCCGGTTCTATTGTAGGAGCCCGGTCCTCCGGGCGAACAGAGGTGGGAAAGTCGCCCTATTCGCTTCGAATCACCACCATTCGCCCGGAGGAGAGCCTGCCCCGCGAGCGGAGCGAGTGCCCTGGGTGCCGGGCTCCTACACCAATCCGATCTGGCCAAAATCAAATTGAAGGTGTACCAGCCACCTGTCGGGCGTAGGCGATCGCAGCGAGGCGAGTGGGAAACCGAGACCAGATTTTCTGGTTTTTGAGGGGCATAGTGGTGTCTATGTGGCGAAAAACCCGGGAATATGGGCCGGGGTGTCGCCGGCGGAACACGCGCCGCTCAGTGCTCGACAAAGATCAGCTGGTCGGTGGCAAAGCCCAGCTCCCGGGCCTGGTCGAGGAGGGGCTGCAGCTGGTCATCCGGCAACACCGGCGAGCGCGCCAGAACCCACAGGTAGTCGCGGTTGTAGCCACACACCAGCGCCCACTGATAATTGTCGGCATCCAGGGCAAGGATATTGTAGGCACCGTAAAATGGGCCAAAGAACGACACCTTGAGGGCACCCACCTCAGGCCCCTGGGTGAAATAGGCCCGGCCCTCCGCCTCTGACCACGCCCCCTCCGCGCTGTTAAAGCCCCGGTTGAGGACCCGAATTCCCCCGTCTTCGCGGCGGCTGTAGGTGGCTGACACCTTGCTCAGACCGCGCTCGAAACTGTGGTCCAGACGGGCGATCTCGTACCAGGTGCCCAGGTAGCGCTCGCCGTCGAAATCCTGCACCGGGGTGAGCCCCTCGGGGACGCCGGTACAGGCACCGAGCAATACGACCGCCGCCAGGGCGGCAATTTTCAGCAATCTATTCACGGTGGAGATCCTTGGTAATCTGCTAGCGGAAGTCCCCCCACAGCCCCTGGAGAATTCCCAGTGCGGCGATGGGGGCGGTCTCGGTGCGCAACACCCTTGGCCCCAGGGTCAGGGCCTGGAAGCCGCAGTCTTGCGCCTGGCGGATCTCGGCGGCGGACAGCCCGCCCTCCGGGCCCACCAGCAGGGCGGCCGAATCCGGGGCTTGCGCGGCGAGGGCCTGCAGGGTCTGGGTTGAGCGGTGGTGGAGCACCAGTTTCACAGCCGCCGCCACCGCCAGCCAGTCCTCCAGGGATTGGGGGTTGTGGAGCACCGGCAGACGGTTGCGGCCACACTGCTCGCAGGCGCTGATCAGCACCTGCTGCCAGCGGCCGTGTTTTTTTTCTTCCCGATCCCCTTTGAGTTTGACCTCGGTGCGCTCGCTGTAGAGGGGAAAAATTTCGCTCACCCCCAACTCGGTGGCTTTTTGCAGCACCCACTCAAAGCGCTCGCCCCGGGAGATGGCGATACCCAGCAGGGTGCGCAGTGGCGATTCCCGATCCGTTGAGTTGTAGTCCGCGGTGCGCACGGACACCGCCTTGGCGCCCGCGGCGATGATCTCGGCGGGGTACTCCCCGCCCTGGCCATTGAACAGGCAAAGGGAATCGCCGGCCTTCAGGCGCAGCACGGTGACCAGGTGGCGGGCGGCGTCCCTGTCCAGCGCCAGCTCGCTGTTGGCGGCGAGGGGTTTGTCGATAAAAATTCGTGTAATGCGCATGGCCTGGTTGGCTGCTCTTGTCGTGATGGCGTCGGTGTGGGGGCTTTGCCGCGGTGACAACCCGCTGCTTGCCAGTCGCCTCGCAACGGGTTCCCACCGCTCTCCGGCAACACCGCGGCCCTCGGTATCAGGCCGAGGTGTGCAGCCCGCACTCCCGGCCGTCGATCACCTTGGTGGGGTCGAAATAGTGGCGGCAGCTGGGCAGCTCGTGGCGGGTGACATAGTCCTCCAGCTGCTGGGCAGTCCCGTGGAAAATGGG
>CAZWUP010000118.1:0-8147 GCA_964637045.1 uncultured Porticoccaceae bacterium
AGGTTTCCAGCACCGGCACCAGAGCCAGCGTCGGCGATGTCCTGTTGCCGACGCTGCTGGAAACCTCTGCCCTCGACCCCAACGTGTCGCGCCAATTTCCGACTCGTGAGTAATCTGCGATACCAACAACCATCACCAAGGAGGTAGCCAAGATGAACACTTCAACCATGGCCACGGATATGCCCCTGTTGCTGCGGGACGTTGGCGATGGCGCGCTAACCAGGATGCGCAAGCGGCGCACCCTGCTGGGCTACCTTGGACTCTTTGTCCTGGGGTTGTTGCCCCTGGTGGCCTCCAACTCCGCGGCCTGGCAGGCGGCTGGGGTGGGGTTGTGGTTCCCCGGCGCCGGGTTTCTCGCCGCCGGTGGCTGGTGGGTGCTGCTGGTGCCCGTGGTGGTGCTGCTGTTTGTAGTTTCCCTGATTGCCTGGCTGGGGGCCGGCATGCTGATCGCGCCCATCGCCGTGTGGCTGGGCAGTGCGGCCCTGGCCGGGGCGGCAGCGGGGGCCGAGATCTGGTTTCTGGCGCCCTATCTGACGGTGGCGGCGGTGGCCCTGGTGGTCTACCTCAGCCGCCAACAGGCGCAAGCCCGTGGCGCACGCCAACTGGAGCTGCGGGGGGAGCGCAATGCCTACCTGCCCGAGGCCATCGCCGCCGTGACCGCCCGCGCCGCAGCGGCCCAGCCACCCCGGGAGCGGGAGCTGAGCGACCGCCAGCTGGCCAGCCTGAGGTACTGTATCGACCGCGGCCTGCAACCCCTGGAGGACTGGAGCCATTTCACCAAAATCGACCAGTTTCAGCCCGCCGCCTACCGCTATCAGCTCAACAACCTGGGCTATGCCATTGGCCTGGCCCAGTGCTTTTATACCCCCAATTTCCACGGCTACATGAGTCTGGCCCAGCGCAATATCATCGAAAAATACACCCGCAAGGAGAACTGGGACTACTGGCGTTTGGAGCGGTTGTGGGGCAGTTTCAGCCTGGATTTTGATCCCGCGTCGGAAGACAACATCATGCTCACCGGCTTCTACGGGATCAACCTGGGGCTGTACCAGAGCAACACCGGCGACGACCGCTACGCCCAGCCCGGGGCGCTGGAGTTTCGCCTCAACAGCAACACCCTTTACCCCCACGACTTCCACTCCATCACTGGCTCTATTGTCAACAATATGAAGCGGGGCGATTTCTGCCTCTATCCCTGTGAGCCCAACTGGATCTACACCCCCTGCAATTTCCGCGGCCTGACCACCATCGCCCTCCACGACCGGCTGTGCCAGGGTGCGGATCTGGAGGATGTATTGCCCGGCTTTATGGCGAAGCTGGATGGGGAGTTTGCCACCGCCGACGGCAATATCCTCACGGTGATGTCCAGCCACACCGGGCTGGCGCTGCCCCTGCCCTTTGGCAATGAGTCCCGCAGCCATATGATGAATGTCTTTGCCCCGGAGGTTGCCAGGCAGGCCTGGGCCATGGCCCGCCACGACGCCGTAACCGAGGTGGACGGCAAGTGTGAGATCGTGCTCAAGGGCAAGGGGGTGGACTTCGGCAATTACAAAACCGGCCATGTGGCCACCCTCGCCGGTATTGCCTGCGCCGCGGCGGAAATGGGCGACAGGGAGGTTTGGCAGGCTGCTCTGGACCGGCTGGAGCAGGATTATGCACCGGAAATCAAGGATGGCGTGGCCTGGTACCCGGCCTCCAACGGCACCAGGGCCTTTATCGCCCAGGCCCAGATCAGTCAGATGGACGACTGGCGCAACAGTGTGATTCGCGGCCCCGGAGCCACGGCCCTGGAGGGGCCGGTACTGGATGATGTCAGCTATCCCCAGGTGCTGGTGGCCAAGGCGGTGAGTAGCGATGGCGTTGACCTGCAACTGGTTCTGCACTGCCGGGAGCCCTCGCCACAGACCCTGACTTTCGCCCGTCTGCGGCCGGGGCAGGGCTACCGGATATCATCCCCCCGGGGGGAGCTGGCGTTCTCCGCCGACCAGCAGGGGCGGGGGGGTGTCACCCTTGCCCTCGAGGGGCGCACGGAGTTGAGTGTCCTCCCGGTGTAGGATGGCCGGCAGATCAACGGGCAACGGGGTGGCCAGCACCCCGTTGCCGGGAAGGGGCGGGCTGCGAAACACAGTGGTGTTGGCGAGGAACCTCCGAGTTATCGGGGAGTCCTTGGCGAGGACCTTTGGCTGCCGACGGCGCTGTAACTTGCCCATCGACCCCAGGCCTGTATAATTCCGCCCTTTCCAGCCGTCACGATCCGCCCCATGATGCATTCCCTCGCGGCCAGTCCGCCCTGAGTTAGCAAACCCTCTCCGGGGTGGGTGCCAGCTGACTGCAGCCCCGCCACTACCCGGATTCTCCGCCCTGTTTCGATCCACTTGGGCTCCCGCACCCTGAGCAGAGCCATCTTGCGCCCCTGGCGCCACCGCCAACTGTAAGGATTTTCCATGTTGTTGCACTCCACCCGGGCCGACTGGCTCGGCAATATTCGCGCCGATCTCCTGGCGGGCCTCGTGGTGGCCCTGGCCCTGATTCCCGAGGCCATTGCCTTTTCCATTATCGCCGGGGTCGATCCCAAGGTGGGTCTGTACGCCTCCTTCTGTATCGCGGTGATCATCGCCATCGTCGGTGGGCGGCCGGGAATGATCTCCGCCGCCACCGGGGCCATGGCCCTGCTGATGGTGACCCTGGTGAAGAACCACGGTCTGGAATACCTGCTGGCGGCCACCCTGCTGACCGGGGTGCTGCAGATTGTCGCCGGCTACCTGAAGCTGGGGAATCTGATGAGCTTTGTGTCCCGCTCGGTGGTTACGGGCTTTGTCAATGCTCTGGCGATATTGATCTTTATGGCCCAGTTGCCGGAACTTACCAATGTCACCTGGCATGTCTACGCCATGACTGCCGCCGGTCTCGGGATCATCTATCTGTTTCCCCGGTTGCCGGTGATCGGCAAGGCCATTCCCTCGCCCCTGGTGTGCATCGTGGTGCTGACCCTGGCGGCGGTGGCCGTGGGCATGGATATTCGCACCGTGGGGGACATGGGGCAGTTGCCCGACACCCTGCCCATCTTCCTGTGGCCGGAGGTGCCCCTCAACCTCGACACCCTGATGATCATTCTGCCGTACTCGGTTTCCCTTGCCGTGGTGGGTCTGCTGGAGTCGCTGATGACCGCCACCATCGTCGACGACCTCACCGATACGCCCAGTGATAAAAACCGTGAGTGTAAGGGGCAGGGTATCGCCAATATCGGGGCCGGACTGCTGGGGGGGATGGCCGGCTGTGCGATGATTGGCCAGTCGGTGATCAATATCAAATCCGGTGGCCGCGGCCGCTTGTCCACCTTTTGCGCGGGCCTGTTTCTGATTGTGATGGTGGTCTTTCTCGGGCCCTGGCTGTCCCTGATTCCCATGGCGGCCCTGGTGGCGGTGATGATCATGGTGTCCATTGGTACCTTCAGCTGGCAGTCGATCCGGGATCTCAAAAAGCACCCACTGTCCACCAATGTGGTGATGGTGGTGACCGTGGTGGTGGTTGTCGCCACCCACAATCTGGCTTATGGTGTGCTCGCGGGGGTACTGCTGGCGGCGCTGTTTTTTGCCAACAAAGTCAGCCACTTTATGTATGTCACCTCCGCTGTTGACCCAACCACCAACACTCGCACCTACCGGGTCGTGGGTCAGGTATTCTTCAACTCCGCGGAGCGCTTTGCCGCCAATTTTGATTTTCGGGAGGCGCTCGACAAGGTGGTGATCGATCTCAGCCACGCCCACTTCTGGGATATCTCTGCGGTGGGCGCCCTCGACAAGGTGGTGATCAAATTCCGCAGGGAGGGGGCGGAGGTCGAGCTGATTGGCCTCAATGAAGCCAGCGCCACCATCGTCGACCGCTTTGGCGTGCACGACAAACCCGAGGAAATCGACAAAGTACTGGGAGTACACTGATGAACACTAATCGACAAACCGTACTCGCCTGTATCGATGGCTCCACCTTCAGCCGTGGGGTGGTGGATTATGGGGCCTGGGTTTCCCGGGTGGTGGGGGCACCCCTCAAGCTGCTCCACAATATCGAGCACCGGGAACACAGCCCCATTCAGGACCTCAGCGGCAATATCGGCCTCGGCGCCCGCGAGGAATTGCTGGAGGAACTCACCCGAATGGAGGAGCGGCGCAGCAAGATATTGCTGGAGCAGGGCAAGGAGATGCTGCACAACGCCAGCCAGCGGGCACGGGCAGCCGGTGTCGCCGAGCCCATCATGCTGCAACGCCACGGTGGCCTGGCGGAAACCCTTATCGATATGGAAGACGAAATCCGGGTGCTGGTGCTGGGGGTACGGGGTGAAGATCGCGAGCAGCAAGAGCACCGCATCGGCAACCATCTGGAGTCGGTAATCCGCGCCCTGCACCGCCCGGTGCTGGTGGTCAACCGGCCGTTCGACAGCCCACCGGGCCGCTGCATGCTGGCCTACGACGGCAGCGAGGCCGCCGGCAAGGCGCTGGCGATGGCGGCCAGCAGTCCCTTGTTCAAGCAGCTTGAGTGCCACCTGGTGCATGTGGCGCGAAAGCAGGAATCGCCGGTGCTCGACGCGGCCGCCCGGGTGTTGCAGGACGCCGGGTTGCAGGTTCACACCGCCAGCCTGCACGGGGATGTGGAGCAGCAGCTGCTGTCCTACCAGCAACAACAGGGTATCGAGCTGATGGTGATGGGTGCCTTTGGCCACAGCAGGATTCGCGAGTTGCTGCTGGGCAGTGTCACCCACCATATGCTGACGAAATCCCGGGTGCCCCTGTTGATGCTGCGCTGAAGCCGGGCATATTGGCGACGGAATGCCCCTCCTTTCCTTCGCCGATGGGTTATGATTGGCGCCGCCGGTTGTCCGGGAAGGGCAGGGCGGCGGTAAATCCATAACAGATTGTTCGCCCATGACAACAACGCCATCCACTCTCCAGGAAGGGCGACTTCTGCCCTCAGTCCTCCTTTACAGGCTATGCCTGCCGCTGCTGTGCCTGCTTTTCGCCTGTGGCCTGTGGTTTTCGAGCACACCGCGGCTTGCGCCCTTTGCCATCGATCATCCCCGGGACCCCGCGGCCCTCGCCAATGACGCCGAGATGCTGGAGCCCCTGTTCGCCTCGGATTTTGCCTCCAGCACTTTTCAGCGCCATGTCCATTCCTCCTCCATCGCGGCCTTGCCCGATGGCGGCCTGATCTCGGTGTGGTTCGCCGGCTCCCGGGAAGGGGCAGCGGATGTCGACATTCGCGGCGCTCGTTTTGATCCCGCCAGCGGCGACTGGGGGGAGGAGTTCAAGCTGATTTCACGGGCCACCACCGAGCGGGTGTTGCAGCGGGATATTCGCAAGCTGGGCAATCCGGTAATCGCCCTGGCTCCCGACAACAGACTGTGGCTGTTCTATGTGTCGGTGTCCCTGGGGGGCTGGGCGGGCAGCGCCATCAACACCATACATTCCGACGATGGCGGCGCGACCTGGTCACAGCCCCGCCGCCTGATTACCTCCCCCTTCCTCAATATCAGTACCCTGGTGCGCAACCCCCCGGTATTTCACGCCGACGGCAGTATCGGCCTGCCGATCTACCACGAGTTCCTCGGCAAATTTGCCGAGTATCTGTACCTGTGCCCCGAGGGGCGGATTATCGACAAATTCCGCATCAGTCGCGGCAGCCATTCACTGCAGCCCACCGTAGTGCCGTTGTCGGAGGATTCCGCGCTGGCCCTGTTGCGCAATTCCGGTGTCGAGCACGGCAAGGTGCTGGCCAGCTTCACCAGCGACCGGGGGCAAACCTGGACTGACCATGTGCCGGTGCAGCCCTGGAACCCAAACTCCGCCGTGGCGGCCATCAGCGAGGGGGATGGGGATATCCTGGTGGTGCTCAACGACCTGGAGGATGGGCGCTTTCGCCTCACCCTCTACCACACCGATGCCAGCCTGAAGGACTGGCGCAAGGTATCGGTGCTGGATGAGGGGCCGCTGCCCCAGGAGTGGGTCACTGAGGAGCTGTTTCGCCGCGAGTTACAGGACAGCTATACCGCCGTCGCCGAGGCGGAAGAGGAGACCCCGGCGAAGCTGCAGGCGTTGGTGCAGTCAGCTGAAAAGCGAGGTTGCCGCGGTGGACAGCGCTGTACGTTCAAATTCGAGTACCCCACCTTGATTCGCGCCCCCAACGGCTTCTTCCACCTGGTCTATTCGTGGAACAACACCCTGATCAAGCACGTGGTGTTCAACAGCGCCTGGGTGGAGCAGCAGCGATGACGGTAGGATTTTTGTTTGGCCATCTGACCTTTGCCCTGCTGGTGTTCCTCCTGATACCCGGCGTGGGGCTGGCCTGGCAGCTGCGGGCGCTGCTGCTGGTGGCGGCCCTCGGGCTGGCTTTTGTGGTGGTGGATGGCCTGTCCCTGGGGGACTACACCCGCAGTTACACCGATGACCTGGCTGTCACCACCCTGCTGTGGCTGGTGTGGCGGAGCGGTGAAAAACTCAGTGGCCGAACCCTGGCCTGCTCCAAGCAGGATTGGGGGGTGGTGTGGGTATTCGCCATCCTGGCCCTGGTGCTGTACCCCGCCACCCTGGGGTTGACGGTGCTCGACCCCTATCGTCTGGGCTTTTCACCGGCGCCCATGCTGGCGGTGTTGTGGCTGCTGTGCCTGTGGCTGTGGTGGCGGAAATACCTGCTGGCGCTGGGCCTGATTTGCATTGCTACCGGCGCCTGGCTGCTGGACGTGAAGGCGTCCGACAACTACTGGGATTACCTGGTGGACCCCCTGCTGGGGCTGTATTGCTGGGGCGCGCTGCTGCGCCTGGCATGGCAGTTCCGGCGCCGGGGTGACAGGGCGGTCCCCCAGTCCGCGGGGTAACGGGGCACCCGGATCTCAGCTGACCCGCCGATAGCCTCTTCTGACCCCGGTTTTGTGCAGCACCCACTGCCACAGCTGGATATTGCGGGAGCGGAAGGCGCCGGCACAGGACAGCAGGTAGTAGCGCCACATGCGGTGGAAGCGCTCCCCCAGGCGATCGGCGAAGCGGGGCCAGGCGGCCTCGACGTTGGCGTGCCAGGCCATCAGGGTCTTGTCGTAATCGGCGCCAAAGTTGTGCAGGTCTTCCACCACAAAGAGATCGTCCACGGCATCGCCAATCTGGCCGATGGAGGGCAGCTCCCCGTTGGGGAAAATATACTTGCTGATCCAGGGGTCGGCGCCCACGGAACGGTTGTTCCTGCCGATGGTGTGGAGCAGGAACAGGCCGTCGTCCTTGAGGCAGCGTTGGGCCACCGCCATATAGGTGCGATGGTTGCGGCGCCCCACATGTTCGAACATGCCGATACTGACGATTCTGTCGAAGGTGTCGTCGATTTCCCGGTAGTCCAGTAATCGGGCCTCCACAGACAGGTGGGGAAAAGCCTGGTTGACATGGTTTACCTGCGCTTTGGAAATGGTCACCCCCAGGCAGTGGACGCCGTAGTGTTCCGCGGCATAGGCCATAAAGCTGCCCCAGCCGCAGCCGATATCGAGAACGGTCATCCCCGGCTTCAGCTCCAGTTTGCGACAGATCAGGTCCAGTTTTGCCACCTGGGCATCCTCCAGGTTGTCGGCGTCCCGCCAGTAGCCACAGGTGTAGGTGAGGCGGGAGTCCAGCATGGCAGCGTAGAAGTCGTTGCCCAGATCATAGTGGCGTTCCCCCACTTGCCAGGCCCGGGTTTTGTTTTGCAGGTTGAAGATTCGCGCCTTGAGGACGTGGAAGACCAGCCAGGCGGGGACAATTTCCCGGTCCAGGCGGGCGCTCAGTATGCGGTCGAAAAAGGCGTCCAGGCGGGGTGCCTCCCAGTCCCCATCCATGTAGCTCTCCCCCAGGGTGAGGCTGCCGCCGGCCAGCAGGCGCCGGGCGAGCCGGGGGCTGTTGAAATGAATGTCCCAGGGGCGGTTGCCGTCGATCTGGATATCGGCCTTGGCCAGCCAGTCACTCAAAATCCGGCGGGCCCTGAGCTCACTGCGGGGCAGGGTGTATGGGGATGTCGTCAGGGCGTCTCTGTCCACTGCTGGAACCTCCATCAGCGTAGGGTCCGGAGCCATGTACAGCACAACCAATAGCTTACTCACAAGTCGGAAATTGGGGCGACACTTTGGGGTCGAGGGCAGAGGTTTC
>CAZWUP010000119.1:0-7201 GCA_964637045.1 uncultured Porticoccaceae bacterium
TGGCGATCTTGCCACCCGGCAGCGCCCAGGCGTTGGGCACCGGGCTGTTGAGCACGACGAATTCATAGGGCAGGTCCTTGCGGTCGCTCACCGCCGCCAGCTTGCGGCCAACATTGGCGACATAGGTCTGAACTTGCGGGTCGATGTAGTAGCGGCCCCCCTGAGCCTGTTGCGAGGGCTGGTAATTCTGGGTGCCGATGGCAACTTCCTGCTGGGGGGAGATCAGCGACAGCTCCTTCTGCCCGGTAACCGGGTTGACGGCGCAGGCGGCAAGGAGTGCCACCAGTCCCAGCAGGGCGGTGGCTGGCAGGGTCAGAATCTTGGCCATGGGAATCTCCAGGGAGTTGGGTGAAGTTGCAAGTTGCGGATCAAACGTAAGACATCCAAAACGCCGAGTGGTGCGGAAACCTCTGCCCTGGCGCCCCCGTTCGCCAGCGACAGGCTGTTAAGCTACAGCCTACAGCGATGCGGCCGGTGGCGGTAAGCTGATTTTCCGACTTTTCTGTAGTATTGTCCCGGCAAGCTTATCAGGACCTTGTTGCACCCGGTACAGGGCCGTGCCGCTGGCCAGGTTTTGTCCCCACCATCGAGAATCGAGTCTCTTCACAACCATGCTGATTGTCATTTCCCCCGCCAAAACCCTGGATTTCGCCACCCCGGCCACCACTGCCGAGCACAGCCTGCCGGACTTCCTGCCCCAGGCGGAAACCCTGATCAAGGGCCTGCGCAAACTCAGTCCGCCACAGGTGGCGGAGCTGATGGGTATCAGCGCCAAGCTGGGGGATCTCAACTTTGGCCGCTACCTGGAGTGGTCCCGCCCCTTTACCCCGGACAACGCCAAGCAGGCCCTGCTGGCCTTCAAGGGGGATGTCTACACCGGACTGGAGGCAGACACCCTCAGCGCAGAGGACCTGGCCTGGGCCCAGGACCACCTGCGCATACTTTCCGGGCTCTATGGCCTGCTGCGTCCCCTGGACCTGATTCAGCCCTACCGCCTGGAGATGGGCACCAGGTTCGCCACCGCCAGGGGGGACAACCTCTACCAGTTTTGGGATGGGCGGATCACCAAGGCCCTCAACGGCGTTCTCGCGGCAGAGCCCCAGCCGGTGCTGGTGAATCTGGCATCCAACGAGTACTTCAAGGCGGTGCAGCCGGCCAAGCTCGCCGCTGAGATCATCACCCCCGTGTTCAAGGACTGGAAGGGGGGCAAATACAAGATCATCAGCTTTTTCGCCAAAAAGGCCAGGGGGATGATGGCGGGCTACATCATCCGCAACCGCATCGTCGAGCCGGAACAGCTCAAGGACTTTGCCGACGGCGGCTACCGCTACAACCCCGCCATGTCCAGCGCCCGGGAGTGGGTGTTTATCAGGGCCGGAGACCACTGATGGCCGGCATCAAGCCGTTTTCCCAGGCCTGCGTCAACAATCGCCAGCCCATCCTGGGCATTCTTCAGCGGGTGTTTGCCACCGCTACCCGGGTGCTGGAGATCGGCAGCGGCACTGGCCAGCACTGCGTGTATTTCGCTCCGGCCCTGCCCCACCTGTGCTGGCAGCCCAGCGACCGCCAGGAGAATTTGGCGGGTATTCATGCCTGGCTGGAGGAGTATCCCGCCGCCAATCTGTATCACCCCCTGGAGCTCGATGTGGATGGGCCATGGCCCGCGCACCGCTACGACGCCTTCTTTACCGCCAACACCTGCCACATCATGCCCTGGCAGTCGGTGGTGAGAATGTTTTCCGGGATCGGCGAGGTCGCCGAGGAGGATGCCACCCTGGCCCTCTACGGGCCCTTCAAGTACGGCGGCCAGTACACCTCCCGCAGCAACGCCAACTTCGACAACTGGCTGCAGGCCCAGGCCCCCCACCAGGGTATCCGCGATGTGGAAGACATTGTGCTGCTGGCGACGGAGGCGGGCTTTCGCCTGGTGGAGGACAACCCCATGCCCGCCAACAACCAGTTGCTGGTGTTCAGCAAGCGCCGGGGGGGCTGACCCCGCCGGCGCCCAGCGTCAGGACTGGGCCGGCACCAACCGCGCCGCCACCTGGCGGGCCACACTGCGGCTCGCCATGATGGCGGCAAAGGCGCCCACCAGCAGGCCGCTGCTCATCACCACCAGGGCGTAACGCAGGGCCTCCCGACCCTGGCTGGCGTTGAAGAGGTCGCTGAGCAGGCCGACAAAAAAGGTGCCCAGCCCCATACCGGAGAGAATGATCAGCAAACTCATCACCGCGTTGATGGTGGCGCGCATGGCCACCGGCACCAGGGTAAAGGTCAGCACTATGGTGGGTGCCATCCACAGGGTCATCAGAAATTTCAGCACCACAAAACTGGCCAGGGCCCAGTAGGGACTGGCCACCCAGGCAAAGGCCAGGGCAAAGGGGTAGGCGGCGAGGAGCCCGCCGGCGGCCAGCCAGCCGTTGAACTTGGGATTTTTCGAGCCGAACCTGTCCCCCATCCAGCCCGCGGTGAGATTGCCTCCCACCAGGCCGGTGAGAATCGCCCACCCCAGCCAGGAC
Organism: uncultured Porticoccaceae bacterium; assembly: GCA_964637045.1. Classification (GTDB taxonomy): domain Bacteria; phylum Pseudomonadota; class Gammaproteobacteria; order Pseudomonadales; family Porticoccaceae; genus CAYXXZ01. The sequence continues at coordinate 2,520 of CAZWUP010000119.1, forward strand.
ACCTGGCCCATATCAAAGCCGTGCACCCGCTGCAGGAACGAGGGCGCCCACATCAGGAAGCCAAACCCGGTCATGGACACGGCAATGGACAGCAGGCCGATCCACAACAGGGCGGTGTTGGTGAAAATAATCCCCGCCACCTCGCGCAGGGGAATCTTCAAGTGGGCCGTGGGAGTGCCGGCCTTTTTCAGCGCCCGCCGCGGCTCGCTGGCCATCAGTGCCACGGCGATGGCCAGCAGAATCCCCGGCAACCCCAGGGTCATAAACACATGGCGCCACTCCATCAGGGTTGCCAGCCAGGCAGCCAGTACCACCCCCAGGGACAGGCCGATGGAGTTGGCGGACTGCATCACTCCGACCACCAGGGTGCGGCGGTTTTCCGGGAAAATTTCCGTCAACAGGGACATCGACGACGGCGCCGAGCCGGACTCGCCGACGGCAACCCCGATCCGGGCCAGGGCGATTTGCCAGGCATTGGCGGCCAGGCCGCAGGCGGCGGTGGCCAGGCTCCAGAAGCCCAGGCAGGTGGCGATCACCAGGGGGCGGTCGCCGCGATCCCCGTAGCGGGCAATGGGCAGTGACGACAGGGCGTAAATCACGCCGAACACCAGGCCGCTGATCAGCCCCAACACCGTATCGCTGAGCACCAGATCCCGCTTGATATCCTCCATCAGCACGGTGAAGGCCTGGCGGTCGATATAGTTGATGGTGGCCACCAGGCCCAGCAGGAAGAGGGTCAGATTGCGGCGCGAAGCGGGGAGCGGGGTCATCGGCAGGGATCCTTATCATTATATGGGGTGGGAGGCCGACGCCGGCGGCGCCGCTGTCAGCGCACCCGCAGGGCGCAGCCATCCGCGGTTGGCGATGGCCCACTTAACCACAAGAGTATCGCCATTGCCAATCTCCTGGGGCGGCTCGCGGCCTCAGGGCAGGTTGCCGGTGAGATAGCTCAGCACCTGGCTCATCAGGCCATTGATATCTTGATAGGCCTGCTCACCCGCCGCCAGAATCTGCGCGCCAGATTGCACCCAGGCCGCGGGTACCAGTTCGTCACCACAGTGGCTGACCAGGGCCGCCGCCGACTGCGGCGTGGTTTCGAGATGAAATTGCAGGCCGATCACCCGCTCCCCCAGCTGAAAGGCCTGGTTGGTGCAGGCCGGGCTGGTGGCCAGCAGCCGAGCTCCCGGAGGCAGGTCGAAGGTCTCCCCGTGCCACTGAAACACCTGGCTCTGGGGTGGCAGCCGGAACCCCTCGTCGCCGGACACCCCGGCAATGGGCAGCCAGCCGATTTCCCGCTCCCGATTGGGATAGACCCGGGCCCCCAGGGCGCTGGCAATCAGCTGAGCCCCCAGACAGATCCCCAGCACCGGTTTGCCGGTGGCGATGATGTCCCGGACAAAGGCCTTCTCCGCCTTCAGCCAGGGGTGGTCGGTTTCATCGTTAACGCTCATGGGCCCCCCCATCACCACCAGCATATCCACCGATGCGGGGTCTGGTATGGGTTCTCCGGCAAAGAACCCGGTGCGGGTGATGGTGTGGCCCCGGGCCAGCAGCCAGGGCTCGATGCTGCCCAGGCCCTCGAAGGGGACGTGTTGAAAACAGTGAACGCGCATGGGACTCTCCACGGAGCGACTTTTGGTTGGTTTAACCACCGCCATTGTGCCGCGTGCTCGCGGATCCCGGCAAGGGCGGTGGAGCCGACAACCTCAGCCCCAGGGCACCGATCTGCGGTGTCAGTGGGCTTGAGCTGAGTGGTCATCCCAGGTGATATTTTTTCGTAACTATTCAGCACTGGTGCTACGAACCGCCGAAGCAGGCACCTTCAGCCAGAACACGCCGTAAATCCATCCCTGGAGGCTCGACATCGGCATCCCTGCCGATGACGGTTCTGGCTGAAGGTGCCTGCTTCGGCTCACCATCGTGCGATTTGAGGAAGTGCTGAATAGTTACATTTTTTCCTTTGCCGGTGTAACAACCCGCCGTCGGAGGCATCCAAAGGGGGCCGGGCACTGGAACCATCCGCTGCCATCGGCATCAATGATAGGATTGATCGTCAACAACAACCTGGAGTAAACCATGAGCAAGAAGTCTGTGAATACCGTTAAAACTGCCATCGGCCTCGCCGTTATCTCCGGCACCCTGGCCGCTCCCCTGTCCGCCGTGGCGGGCAACCCCTTTGTCGCCACCGATCTCGGCAGCGGCTATCAGGTTGCCGACAAGCACGCCGAGGGCAAATGTGGCGAGGGCAAGTGTGGAGAAGGCACGGCGGCCGAGGGCAAAGATGCCGAGGGCAAATGTGGTGAAGGCAAGGATGACGAGGGCAAGTGCGGCGAAGGCAAGGGCGAGAAGGACAAGGACAGGGAAGGCAAGTGCGGTGAGGGCAAATGCGGCGAAGGTGCCGACAAGCCCGAGGCCTGATGGATGGCAGCTTGCTCCGCCACCCCCGTGCTGGCGGGTGCCGGGCTGGGTCTGCGGCGCGCCCTGCTGGGTGAGCTGGAGACCTGCCCGGCATCCGCCGCGGATTTTCTCGAATTGGCGCCGGAGAACTGGGCCGCCACCGGCGGTCGCTTCCGCCGCCGCCTCGATGCCCTGGCGGAGCGCTTTCCCCTGGTGAGTCACGGGCTGTCCCTGTCCCTGGGCAGCCCCGACCCCCTGGATTTTGCCCTGCTGGCGGATATTCGCGACTTTCTCGACCGCCATTCGGTGCGCTGTTACACCGAGCACCTGAGTTACTGCAGCGCCGGCGGCCACCTCTACGACCTGCTGCCCATCCCCTTTCGGGAAGACGCGGTGCGCCATGTGGCGGAGCGCATCCGTCGGGTACAGGACTTTCTCGGCCGCCGTATCGGTATCGAAAACATCAGCTATTACGCAGCCCCCGGCGCCGAGATGTCGGAGCTGGAGTTCATTACTGCGGTGCTCGCCGAGGCCGATTGCGAGCTGTTGCTGGATGTCAACAACGTCTACGTCAACAGCATCAACCACGGTTACGACCCCCGCCGGTTTCTCGCCGCCCTGCCCGGCGAACGGATCTGTTACATCCATGTCGCCGGCCACTACGACGAGGCCGACGATCTCAAGATCGACACCCACGGCAGCCCGGTGATCGACCCGGTGTGGGAGCTGCTGGGGGACGCCTACCGGCACTTTGGCCCGCGGCCCACCCTGTTGGAGAGGGATTTCAATTTTCCACCCCTGGAGCAGCTGCTGGCTGAGGTGGCGCAGATTCGCGCCATCCAGGTGGCGGCGGAGCCGGTGGGTCGGCGGGTGGCCCTGTGAGTGGCGGGTTCCGGGATATCCAGCTCGGTTTTGCCGACTATCTGCGCAACCCCGACAGCGCCCCGCCGCCGACGGGGGTGGAGGCGCGGCGGCTGAAAATCTACCGGGATCTGTTCTACAACACCATGGAGGGTTTCCTGCGCCAGGGTTTCCCGGTGCTCCACCGGTTGCTGCGGGAGCGGGATCAGTGGCACCCCCTGGTCCGGGCGTTTTTTGCCAGTCACCCCTGCCAAAGTCCTTATTTCAAGGATATTCCCGGGGAATTTGTCGCCTATCTGGGGGCGCGCGGGGCGCCGCTGCCCTATCCCCCCTATGTGGCGGAACTGGCCCACTACGAATGGCTGGAGCTGGTGCTCGATGTGGCTGCGGACGGCATCGCGCCGGGGGTGGTGGACCCCGACGGTGACCTGTTGGCGGGGCGCCCGGCCCTGAACCCCGTCCACCGCCTGGCCAGCTATCGCTGGCCGGTGACCACCATCGGCCCCGGCAACGAACCGCACCAGCCCCTGGCGGAACCGCTGCAGGTGCTGCTGTTTCGCGACGCCGGCGACCGGGTGCGCTTTCTCGCCATCAACGACGCCACCCGCGCCCTGGTGACGGGCATGGCGGAGCGGCCGGATCTCAGCGGCCGGGATCACCTGGCCGCCCTGGCGGCCCAGTGGCCCCACCTGGCGCCGGAGCAGGTGAGCCATTTCGGTGCCGGGCTGCTGGCGGATTTTCGCCGCCAGGGGTTGGTTCTGGGTACCTGGAGCCGGGGGAAATCCGTCCCCGATCCGGAGCTTCCGTGACTGCCAACGCCATCCTGGATCTAATGGCACTGACTTAAGAGCTTTTTAGTGCTTCGTAGCCCGACCACAGTCCTGGGGGGACTTTTCGAGACACGCCGTAAATACATCCCTGTAGGCTCGGATGCAGCGTCCCTGCTGCATACGGTCTCGAAAAGTCCCCCCAGGACTGCGGCCTCACATCGTGCTTCGGCTTAAGTCAGCGCCATTGATCCTGGATCTGTGCCTTCAGCGCTGCTCGCGGCCTGGGTGTTGTCCCCTCGCGGGCACCTGACGCCGGGTCAGGATTCGCTCTCCTCCGCCTGCCGATAGGGCAGCAGTTCCCTCGCCTGGGCCAAGTGGTGGCGGATATGTTTATCCTCCTCCCCCAGGAAGCGGGCGATGGCGTCGCGGAAGGCAGGTTCGGCAATCCAGTGCAGGGAGTGGGTGACCACGGGCTCGAAGCCCCGCACGATTTTGTGCTCCCCCTGGGCGCCGGCATCGAACTTCGCCAACCCGCGGCTGATGGCGAACTCGATGCCCCGGTAGTAGCAGAGCTCGAAGTGCAGGAAGTCGTATTCCCGCAAACACCCCCAATAGCGCCCGTACAGAGTTTGGTCGTCGAACAGGTAAAAGGCC
>CAZWUP010000119.1:7211-8121 GCA_964637045.1 uncultured Porticoccaceae bacterium
CCGCGGCGACCACGGCATCCCCCCGGCGGGCGGTAACCAGCAGGCATTGCTCCGCCAGGGTGGCGCCGATGCGGGCAAAAAAATCCGGGGTCAGGTAGCCGCTGGAGCCGCTGCGTTTGACGTAGGTACGCTGGTAAAACAGGGCGAACAAGCGCCACAAATCGGGGGTGATTTCGGCGCCGCTGAAGGCTTCGACAACAAAGCCCTGCTCCGCCACCTGACGGCGCTCCCTGCGGATCATCTTGCGCTTGCGGGAAGTGAGGCTGGCCAGAAAGTCGTCAAAGCTGTGGTAGCCGCGATTGAACCAGTGGTACTGCACCCCCTTGCGGTGGAGCAGGCGCGGGTCAGCGAACAGGGCCAGCTGACTCGGATCGGGGAACAGCAGGTGCCAGCTGGAGGCGCCGGTGTCCGCCGCCAGCTCCAGGGTATCGTCGATCAGTTGTTGCGCCGCGGCCTGGCGATCGGCCCCCTCGCCGAAGCGCACCCTGGGGCCACTGGCGGGGGTGAAGGGAATGGCGGTCAGCAGCTTGGGATAATAGGCCAGGCCGTGGCGGCGGTAGGCATCGGCCCAGGACCAGTCGAACACATACTCCCCCATGGAGTGAGTCTTCAGGTACAGGGGCATAAACGCCAGGCTGCGGCCGCAGGCCGTGAGCTGGCGATGGCACGGCGTCCAGCCGGTGGCGGCGACGGCGCTGCCGCTGTCTTCCAGGGCCGCGAGAAAGCGCGGATCGAGAAAGGGATAGTGGGCCATTAGTGCTCCAGAGGCGGACACCTTACAGGCGGCGGTAAACTGTGGGTTTCATGTTTCACCTATTGGTAACCTGGCGGGCAACTACTACTCTTTCAATTTGATACTGCCTTGTGTTCCGGTTCTATTGTAGGAGCCCGGCACCCAGGGCACTCGCTC
>CAZWUP010000120.1:0-8078 GCA_964637045.1 uncultured Porticoccaceae bacterium
TCTTCAAGGGCATCGCCAAGGCCTTCAGTGCCCTGTGCCCCGGCCACCTGGGGGTCGAAGACGACCTGGTCACCGTACCCCTCCAGCACGACACCCCGGCGGAGCTCGCCCAGCCCGAGGTCAAGGCCTGGTGGCGGGGGGAGTGTGAGCTGATTCCCGGCAAAACCGCGCCGGCCATGGTGGTGGTGGAGCGGGACTACCCCAACACCTACGCCCGCTTCACCTCCCTGGGCCCGCTGCTGGAAAAGCTCGGCAACGGCGGCAAGGGCATCACCTGGGACACCCGCGAGGAGGTGGAATTTCTCGGCAAGCTCAATTACACCCACACCGCGGAGGGCGCCAACCAGGGCCGGCCAAAGATCGAGTCCGCCATCGATGCCGCCGAGGTGATCCTGTCCCTGGCGCCGGAGACCAACGGCCAGGTGGCCGTCAAGGCCTGGCAGGCCCTGTCGGCGATTACCGGCCGCGACCACAGCCACCTGGCCAGGCCCAAGGAGGACGAGAAAATCCGCTTCCGGGACCTCCAGGCCCAGCCCCGCAAGATCATCAGCTCCCCCACCTGGTCGGGGCTGGAGGACGAGCATGTGTCCTACAACGCCGGTTACACCAATGTCCACGAGCTGATTCCCTGGCGCACCCTCACCGGGCGCCAGCAGTTCTACCAGGACCACGAGTGGATGCGGGATTTCGGCGAGCAGCAGTGCCTGTACAAGCCGCCGGTGAACCTCAAAACCATCGCCCCCATCCTCGGCAAGAAGCCCAACGGCAACACCGAGCTGGTACTCAACTGGATCACCCCCCACCAGAAATGGGGCATCCACTCCACCTACACCGACAACCTGCTGATGCTCACCCTGTCCCGCGGCGGGCCCATCGTCTGGCTCAGCGAGGTGGACGCCAGCAAGGGCGGCATCGTCGACAACGACTGGATCGAGATCTTCAACGTCAACGGCGCCATCACCGCCCGCGCCGTGGTCTCCCAGCGGGTGCCCGAGGGCATGAGCATGATGTACCACGCCCAGGAGCGGATCATCAATGTGCCCGGCTCGGAGATCACCAAGACCCGGGGCGGCATCCACAACTCGGTGACCCGGGCGGTGATGAAACCTACCCACATGATCGGCGCCTACGCCCAGCAGGCCTACGGCTTCAACTACTACGGCACCGTGGGCTGCAACCGGGATGAATTTGTCATCGTCCGCAAGATGGACACCATTGACTGGCTCGAAGAGAGCGGGGAGTAACGGCAATGAAAGTACGCGCGCAAATCGGCATGGTCCTCAACCTGGACAAATGCATCGGCTGCCACACCTGTTCGGTGACCTGCAAGAACGTGTGGACCAGCCGCGACGGCATGGAATACGCCTGGTTCAACAATGTGGAAAGCAAACCCGGCCTCGGCTATCCCCGGGAATGGGAGAACCAGGACAAGTGGAACGGCGGCTGGAAGAGAACCGCCGGCGGCAAACTCGAACCCCGCCAGGGGGGCAAGCTCAAGACCCTGGCCAACCTCTTCGCCAACCCGGACCTGCCGGCCATCGACGACTACTACGAGCCCTTCGACTTCGACTACGAGCACCTCCACAAGGCCGGCGACAGCAAGCACCAGCCGGTGGCCCGCCCGGTTTCCCTGCTCACCGGGAAAAAGATGGAAAAGATCGTGGGCGGCCCCAACTGGGAGGAAATCCTCGGCACCGAGTTCGCCAAGCGCAAGGCGGATCGCAACTTCGACGAGGTGGTGCAGAAGGAGATCTACGGCCAGTTTGAACAGACCTTTATGATGTACCTGCCGCGGCTCTGCGAACACTGCCTGAATCCGGCCTGTGTCGCCGCCTGCCCCAGCGGCGCCATCTACAAGCGGGAAGAGGACGGCATCGTCCTTATCGACCAGGACAAGTGCCGCGGCTGGCGGATGTGCGTCTCCGGCTGCCCCTACAAGAAAATCTACTACAACCACAAAACCGGCAAGTCGGAGAAGTGCATCTTCTGCTACCCACGGATCGAGGCCGGCCAGCCCACGGTGTGCTCCGAAACCTGTGTCGGCCGCATCCGCTACCTGGGGGTGCTGCTCTACGACGCCGACCGCATCGCGGCCGCCGCCACCGTGGAAAACGAAACCGACCTCTACCAGGCACAGCTCGACATTTTCCTCGACCCCTTCGACCCGGCGGTGCAGGACGCGGCCCGGGCCGAGGGCATCCCCGAGGCCTGGCTGGAGGCCGCCCAGGCCTCCCCGGTGTACAAAATGGCCATCGACTGGAAGATCGCCATGCCCCTGCACCCGGAATACCGCACCCTGCCCATGGTCTGGTATGTGCCGCCCCTGTCCCCCATCCAGGGCGCCGCCCAGCAGGGCCATATCGGCATGGACGGGGTCATTCCCGACGTCAAGTCCCTGCGCATTCCGGTGAAATACCTGGCCAACCTGCTCACCGCCGGGGACGAGGCGCCCATTGTCACCGCCCTGGAGCGCATGCTGGGCATGCGCGCCTGGAAGCGCTCCCAGCAGGTGGACGGGGTGGAGGACAGCGCCCTCCTCGCCCGGCTTGGCATGACCGGCCCCCAGATCGAAGAGATGTACCGCTACCTGGCCATCGCCAACTACGAGGACCGCTTCGTGATCCCCTCCACCCACCGAGAGTACGCGGAGAACGCCTACGACATGAAAAGCACCTGCGGCTTCAGCTTTGGCAACGGCTGCAGCGACGGCAACAACGGCGTCAACCTGTTCGGCGGCAACAAGGCCACCCACAGGGACATCATCGCCGTATCCCGGGAGGACTGACCATGGATATCCTGCGCCTGATCTCCCTGCTCCTGGACTATCCGGAGCAGACCCTGGACGGGGAGCTGCCCGCCCTCAGCGCCGTCATCGACGACTCGCCCCTCAGCAGTGATGCCCGCCGCGGCCTGTGGCGCTTTATCCAGGCCCGCCAGGGACTGGACCTGCTGGATCTGCAGGCGGACTACGAAGAGGTGTTCGGCCGCGGCCGCGCCCACTCCCTGTGGCTGTTCGAGCATGTCCACGGCGAATCCCGGGACCGCGGCCAGGCCATGGTGGATCTGCTGGACAACTACCGCAGGGCCGGCCTGGAACTGGCCCACAACGAACTGCCGGACTACCTGCCACTGTTTTTGGAGTTTCTCGCCACCCAGGGGGAGGACAATGCCCGCGCCTGGTTGCAGGACGTGGCCTATATCCTCGCCCTGGTCCAGTGCCGCCTGGAAAAGATCGGCAGCGACTTTGCCGCCCCCCTGGCGGCCCTGGTGGAACTGGCGGGCACCCGCCTCGACCTGGGGGAGGTGCGCCACCGGGTTGCCGACGAAGCCCGGGACGACACCCCCGAAGCCCTGGACCAGGCCTGGGAGGAGGAGGAAATCCTCTTTGGCAGTGCCGGCGGCGGCTGCGACAGCGCCACCGACAACCGCAAACCGGAGCCCGCGGTGCCCCTGCACTGGGTGGATTTTTCAACCACACCTGATGGCGCTCAAGGCGCCGTCCCCAGCAAGAGGCTATGATTTATGAACGCCTTCAACCATTTCCTTTTTGGCATCTATCCCTACATCGCGCTGACGGTATTTATCTTGGGCTCCATGGTGCGCTACGACCGCGAGCAGTACACCTGGAAGGCTGGCTCCAGCCAGCTCCTGGAGGGGCGTCAATTGCGGGTCGGCAGCATCTGCTTCCACGTGGGGATTCTCGCCGTCCTCGCCGGCCACTTCGTCGGCCTGCTGACCCCGGCCGCCGTCTGGCACGCCCTGGGCATCAGCGCCCCCGCCAAGCAGGTGATCGCCATCGCCCTGGGGGGCTTTTTCGGCCTGGTGTGCCTGTTTGGCATGACCATCCTGATCAGGCGCCGCCTCACCAACCCGCGGGTGTGGGCGGTGACCTCCACCATGGATATCACCATTCTGTTGCTGATCTATATCCAGCTGCTCCTCGGCCTGGTGTCCATCTTCGTGTCCCTCGGGCATCTCGATGGCGGCGAAATGCTGAGATTGATGGCCTGGGCGCAGAACCTGGTGATTTTCCGCGGCGGCATCGCCGCTGAAAACATCGCCGGGGTACATTGGATCTTCAAACTCCATGTGCTGCTGGGCATGACCCTGTTTCTGCTTTTTCCCTTCTCCCGGCTGGTTCATATCTGGAGCGTGCCGGTGAAGTACATCAACCGCAATTACCAGATCGTGCGCGGCCGGGCCTGAGCAGACCCGGCCCCAAGGGCCCCCTCCGCGGGGGCCCAGGGTTTTCACAATGACGAGGACGTTAACCATGGGCAAGGCAAGCAAAACTCTGATGGCAGTCGCCGTGGCGGTGAGTGCCGGCACGGGGGCGGCGGGCATTTCGGCGGCGGAATTCAGCGACCTGGTCACCCAGGGCAAGGCCAATGTCAACCTCCGCTACCGCTTCGAAAATGTCGACCAGGAGAATATCTCCGCCGACGCCAACGCCTCTACCCTGAGGTCCCGCCTGACCTGGACATCGGGCACCTTTTCCGGGATCTCCGGGGTGCTGGAGGTGGACAACATCTCCGCCATCGGCAACGACAATTACAACTCCACGGAAAATGGCAAGACCCACTACCCGGTGGTGGCGGACCCCGAGGGCACCGAGGTCAACCAGGCCTTCCTGGGTGTCGCCATCGCCGGTGCCGGCAAGCTGGATGCCGGGCGGATGCGCATCAACCACGCCAACCAGCGCTTCCTCGGCGGCGTCGGCTGGCGCCAGAACGAGCAGACCTACGACGCCCTGCGCTTTCAGTCCCTGGCGATCAACAATGTCACCCTGGATTACGCCTATATCTGGAACGTCAACCGGGTGTTCGGCCCCAGGGACGGCGCCCAGAAGGCCAACTGGGATGGCGATGTCCACGCCCTGCGGGCGGGCTGGACCATCAACCCCGATCACCGCCTGGGGGCCTTCCTCTACGCCCTGGATATCGACGATGCCCGGGCCCTGTCGAGCACCACGGTCGGGGTGGATTACGCCGGCGCCATCGCGGTGACCGAAGGTGTGAAACTGGCGCTGAACCTGGCCTATGCCCGCCAGTCCGACGGCGGCGACAACCCCAACCACTACGACACCGACTACCTGCTGGCGGAAGCCACCCTGCCGCTGGCCAAGGTGGCGCTGACCGCGGGCTACGAGGTCCTCGGCAGCGACAACAACGTGGGCTTCTCCACCCCTCTGGCCACCCTCCACGCCTTTCAGGGTTTCGCCGATCAGTTCCTGGCCACCCCGGGGGCGGGGGTCGAGGATAGCTATCTTCGCGCCGCCGGCGCCCTGGCTGGGGTCAAACTGGCGGCCACCTACCACGACTTCTCAGCGGACCGGGGCAGCGGCGACCACGGCAGCGAGCTGGACCTCAGCGCCGCCTACGGACTGCTGCCCAACCTCAACCTGCTGGTGAAATACGCCGCCTACAACGGCGACAGCGGCGCCCCTGCCCCCCAGCGCAACGATGTGGACAAATTCTGGATTATGCTGGAATACAGTCTGTAGTCAGCGCAAGGCCCCTCAGCCGGCGCTGGGGGCCTATACTTTTTTACCACCATGACACACCACCCAAAGAGGACAACCGCCATGAGCAACGACGCCGCCAAACTGAAAAGATACGAGGAAACCCTGAAACTGCTGGCCGACACCAGCATCGCCAGCTACCTGCGCTCCATCACCCGCAACGAGGAAGAGGAGCCCACCATGGAGGTCACCCTCACCGCCTGTGATATCACCGCCTTTGCCAAGTTGGACAACGCCCTGGCGGCCTTCGGCATCAAGCCAAAGGTACTGTAGCCGGGAACAAGGCTGCCGACGCCGGGGGTGTCGGTTGCAATGTCGCCTGGCCGGCAATCCGGAGGCGCTGCTGGCTCCCGCCATGGCGAGCCAACGGCGGGGCCGCCGGTGCTGCTTCCAGGTCACCCCAGGGGGGGGCTGTGCACCATGCCCGGCTGGCCGAACCAATAGCCGTTGACCCCGTCCGAGGCGATTACCTCGCCGCCCTGACCACCGCGGCGGGTCCGGTCGAAGGCGGCTAGCACCTCCGCCATCCCGGTGGCGGCAGGGCTGAGGCGCACCACATCCACCCCCATCGCGGCCATCTCCGGCAACTGGGCCAGCAGGTTCATGGGTTGTGGGGAGAGGGTCTGGATACCATTGATGGTGAACAGCTCCCGACCCTCCTGGGAGGCCAGTTCAAGACCGTCGGGATAGTCGATGCAGCGGTACTGGCAATTATCCTTGGTCAACTCCAGATGGCGCGCGGTAAAACAGCGGGCCGACAGCGCCAGGGGCAGCTTGCCCCAGGCAAAGACCTCGGTCTCGATGGCGGGCCGCTGCTGCAGCAGGGTCTGCAAGCCCTGGCGATCCATATCCACCGGCATCACCCAGCGCCGCGCACCCCGGGCGGCGAGCCACCCCAGGGTACGGGCGTTGTAGACATTCAGGGTAGGCCCACAGACAAAGGGGATACCCCGCTCCATGGCCAGCTGGACGGCCCCCTGGTCATTGGCCTCCACCGTCAGGCCGTGGTTGTCCACCACCTTGCGAATGGCGGTGAGATCAGCGCTGGATTCACTGAGGATCAGACTCGAAATCACCACTTCTTTGGCAGAGCTGTCCGCCAGATAACGGGCGAGGTCGAGCCACTCCGGAATGCGCAGCTGATGGCGCTTGTTGCACACCGCCTCCCCCAGGTAGATCACATCCACCGGGCTCGCCGCCGCAGCCTCGTAAAAATCAAAGACCTGCTGGCGCGGCCAGTAAAACAGGATCGGCCCCAGGGCCAGCTTGAGCCGTGTCATTGCCACACCCTGTCGTAGGCGCCGAGGGTGGTTTGCACGCCCTCGGCGTGTTTGCGCAGACTGCTGTCCCACTCGCGGCGCTTGCGGTCCAACGTCACCCCGTCGCTGTGGTGGATAAAGTACTCGTCGAGGGCGCTGCGCCAGGTGGCCACCACCTGGGCGACATAGGCCGGACTGCGCTGGCGTCCCTCGATCTTGATGGCCTTGACGCCGCAGGCCGCCAGCTCGGGGATCAGGGCCAGGGTATTGAGGCTGGTGGGTTCCTCCAGGGCGTGGCTTCGCCTGCCGTCCACCACGAAGCGCCCCTTGCAGAGGGTCGGGTAGGAGGCGTTTTCCCCCGCGGCATAGTGGTCCACCAACACCCCGTTGAGACGGGTCTGCAGCCCCTGGGGCGTTTCCCGCCATTCCACCGCCTTGGCGGGGGAGCAGACCCCGGCGATATTGGGTGACTCCCCGGTGACATAGGAGGACAGATGGCAGCGGCCCTCGGCCATGATGCACAGGCTGCCAAATCCGAACACTTCCAGATCACAGGGGGCGGCGGCCGCCAACTGGGCCACCTGCTTCATGGACAATACCCGAGGCAGCACCGCGCGGCGGACGCCAAAGTTCTGGGTGTAAAAGCGCAGGGCTTCGAGATTGGTCGCCGACGCCTGTACCGACAGGTGGAGGGGCAGCAGTGGATGGCGTTCGGCGGCGTAGGCCATCAAGCCCAGGTCGGCCAGAATCAGGGCGTCGGCACGGTGCGCCGCGGCCCTGTCAACCGCCGCCTCCCAGGTGGCGAGGCGCGCCGGATGGGGATAGGTATTGATGGCAACAAAAACCCGCTTGCCACGGGATCTGGCGTAGTCGATGGCCTTGTCCACCTGCTTGTCGGAGAAGTTGAGGCCGCTGAAGCTGCGGGCATTGGTGTGATCGTTGAAGCCCATGTAAACGGCATCGGCACCGTTGTCCACTGCCGCCTTCAGGGAGGTGAAATTGCCCGCCGGGCACACCAACTCCATCATGGCGCCACCCCCTTCCCCGCCCGCTGCGGTTTGCCGGCCTCGGCCGCGCCCCCCCGCAGCAGCCGGCGCAGCACCGTCAGGGCCGCGGGCAACGGCCCCGGCAAGCTCTGGTCATCCACGGCATCCAGGACATTTTTGACATTGAGGGCAAAATCCGTATCCCCTTCAATCACCAAACGGCGCTGAAAAAACAGGGTATCCGCATCCTCGGCCCGGGCCAGCAGCCGCAGAAATTCCATCGGCGTCGCACTGATGCTGGCATCGCTGGCC
>CAZWUP010000121.1:0-8001 GCA_964637045.1 uncultured Porticoccaceae bacterium
GATGCGAAGCGAATAGGGCGACTTTCCCACCTCTTTTCGCCCGGAGGACCGGGCTCCTACACAAATCCGATCCGGCCAAAATCAAATTGAAACAGCACTGGCTGGAACAAGAATAACCCGCCAGCGGGGAATTCGATTTGCGTGTAACTGGCTCCAATGGTATCCCATCCCGTCGTTGCCGGACTTGCGCACAGTCAAGGTGGAGCCCCCGCGGCCGTGGTAGGCTCGACCTACTGTGTGTCGAAGGAGCAGTCCCCATGAGTGTTCTCATAACCGGAGGCACTGGCTACATCGGCAGCCACTTGGCCCGCCTGTTGCTGGCCAGCGGCGAGGGCAAAGTGATTCTCTTCGACACTCTGGTCAATCCAGAAGCGGTTGCGGATATTGCCCACCGGGTGGAGGTGGTTCAGGGCAGTATCAACGACACCTTTCTGCTGTTGCAGGTGCTGCGGGACAACGCCGTCGACTGTGTATTCCATCTGGGGGCGGTGCTCCTCTATCCGGAAATCAACACGGACGCCATCGTCCATGCCAATGTGCTCGGTACCTACCAGGTATTCGAGGCCGCCCGCCTCGCCGGTGTCGAGCGGGTTCTGTGGGCCACTTCCATTGCGGTCCACGGCCTGCGGGACACGGGGCCAACCCTGGAGCTGGTGGACGGAGACAACCTGTGCCCCAGGCCCGACACCTTCTATGGCGTGTCCAAGCTGTTTGGCGAGCATATTGCCGGGATCCTCGGGCAGCGTCATGACATCAGTCTTGTGGCCTTGCGGCTGCCCTCCATCTACGGCCTTGGCCGCGCCACCCGCCGCGGCATCAGCGGCGGCAGCTGGGATCTCTACGCCGCCCTGGTGGAACAGGCCGCGGCGGGCGGCACCCTGGTGACACCACCGGCGGATCACCTCCTCAAGTGGTGTTATGTGAAGGACTGTGTCGCCGCCTTCCTCCATCTTTACCGGGTTCCCCGGGAACGGCTGACCCGCAACATTTACGATGTGCCCGGCGATATCCGCCCGGTGGCGGAGGCGGTGGACTTCCTGCGCCGGCGGTGTCCGCGGGCGACCTTCAGTTTTGGCGAGGCGCCGTCGCGGCAACCGCCATTTTTCAGCGCCCGACCCCTTGTTGAAGAGTTGGGATTCAAGTCCGCCTGGACCATGGAGCAGGGCATGGTGGACTACATTGAAATGCTCGGTACTCCGCCACAGGCGGACTCAAGGGGGTAACCTATTATGAAAAAACTGCAGGGAAAAGCCGCGCTGATCACCGGCGGTGCCGGGGGTATCGGCCTCGGCATGGCCATTGCCTTCGCCAAAGCGGGGATGAGCCTCGCCCTTGCCGACGTCGACTCCGGGCGCTTGGCGCCGGCGGTGGACGCCATCCGGGCACTGGGGGTGGATGCCATGCCGGTGACCCTCGACGTCACCGACTACGCTGCCTGGCAGCAGGCGGTGGACGCGGTGGAGAACCAACTGGGTCCGGTGGCGCTGCTGTGCAACAACGCCGGGCTCGGCGGCAGCGCCAAGCTGGCGGAGGACGAGCCCCGGCGCTGGAAGATGATTATCGAGGTCAATCTGATAGGCGCCTTTTACGGCTGCCGCACCCTGCTGCCGCGGATGCTGGCCCGGGGGCAGCCGGCCCATATCGTCAATACCGCATCCTTTTCCGGCTTGCGGTCGAATCCCGGCATGTCCGCCTACGACGCCTCCAAACACGGCCTGGTGGGCATGAGCGACAGCCTGCGGGGCGAACTGCGGGGCACTTGCGTGGGGCTGTCGGTGCTCTATCCGGGAACCGTGCGCACCGACTTCACCGGCAATTCGGCGGCCCTGGTGGCGGCCAGCACCGGGCTGGGCCAGTCCGCCCTGGACCGCGAGATGGGGGACCTGCTGAAGGGGGGCATGGACCCCTGCGCGGTGGGCGATCTGGTGCTGGAGGGGGTGTGCGACAACCGCTACCACATCTACACCCATCCCAACTGGAAGCCCATTATCGAGGCCCATTTCCGCGAGCGCCTGGACGCCTTTGGCATCGAGGTGGATCCGGCGGTGGCCGCCCGCATTCTCGACGCCCTCAACCAGCGCATCAACGCCGGGCTGGACTGACCCGCCCGCGCCCCGGCCCATTGGCCGGGGTGGGCAGTCAGCCGGACTTATTCCAGGCCGTAAAACCGCGCCGCGTTGGCCCACAGGATATCGTGGCGCTCCTGGTCGGTGAGGCCGGCGGTGAGCTCCAGGGCCTTCACGGCAGAGTGGGGGTATTCACTGTTGCCGTGGGGGAAGTCCGAGCACCAGGTGAGGTTGGCAACCCCGATGCGGTCCCGCATCTCGATGGCCACCCGGTCGGAGATCACATTCCAGATCAGGTTGCCGCTGGTGCAGTACCAGCTCGGCGGGTTCGCAATCTCGATGCCCGCCCAGTAGCGCTGGCGGCTGTAGAAGTGGTCCATCTGCTGCATGCTGAAGGGCAGCCAGCCGGCGCCGCACTCGAGGACGATAAAGCTCAGGCCGGGGAAGCGGTCGAACACGCCGGAGAGGATCAGCTGGGTGGCGGAGAAGGGCCCGCCGGTGGTGATCTCCACGTGGCCGATGATCCACGCCGCCGCATCCTGGGGCGATGTCATGCCGGACATCGGCGACGAGATGCCGCCGTGGAGGGTGATGGGCATATCCATATCCAGGGCCGCCGCCCAGTACTTGTCGTCCTCGGGTTTGGGGGAGGCGGTGCCGTTGGGGAAGGATGCCGGCGATACCGAAATCATGCACGGCAGATCCTTGAGGCGGCGGGTCTCGGCGATGGCATCCTCAATGCTGGTCACCGGGATCAGGCCCGCACCCTTGAGGCGGTCCGGGTATTGGTTGCAGAAATCCGACAGCCAGTTGTTGTAGCCACGGATAAAACTCAGATAGGTGTCCCGGTCCTTGGTGGCCTTGGCCATGCCGATGCAGGCGCCGATCGCCGCCCCCGGGTGGAGCAGGGCGGTGGTGACACCGTCGATATCCAGCCATTCCACATACTCCTTGGCGCCGCCGGAGGCCCCGGGAATCTTGCCGTTCTTCACGTCCAGGGTGCCCTGGCGCACGTTTTGGAATTTGCCGTCGCCGGCGAGGACATTGACTGCGACCCCCTTGTCGCCGAACAAATCCTGGGTGCCCCACAGGTTGGCCAGGTAGGGGGCCTCGTCGAAGATATGGTGGTGTTGGCTGGGAATATGGTCCTTCAACACCGTCGGCCAGTGTTCCACATGGGTGTCGCAGGAAAACAATTTGTGGGGATGGGTTCTGGGAATGCCGTTTGCCTTGCTCATGGCGATAACCTCGCTGAGTGCTGTCTATCGGTGGCCAACCAGCCCCATGCCTGGCAGCTGGTACGCCGCGTTGCCTTACCCCTGTGTAGGGCGACCGGGTGTCGCTCGATTTGGTTTACATTTGTAAGGTAAATCGATGTTAGACCGGCCCCGACAAATCGTCAATGATTCAGATCAAGCGGTGACGGGCGAGGGTGCCTGCTCTCCACAAAGGTGCGTAGAGACCTATTTATTAAGGGGTAAATCCCCCCGGCCGGCAGCGCAGTACAATTTTCCCCAGGGAAAAAATCCGGGGTGTGAATTGATACCGATCACAGAGGAATCCGTTGTCGATGGCCGCCGCGGCCGGTGGAGGCTAGGCTGTGGGCACTGACTCGCAGCCGGCGGACGCCATGAACACAAACCACCACCATCCGCTGACCGATGCCTTTGGCCGCCAGATCAACTACCTCAGGCTGTCGGTAACCGATCGCTGCAATCTGCGCTGTGTGTACTGCATGGCGGGGGACATGACATTTCTGCCCCGCCAGCAGGTGCTCACCGTGGAGGAGACGACGGCCATCGCCACCGCCTTTACGGAACTCGGGGTCGGCAAGATCCGCCTCACCGGTGGCGAGCCCCTGGTGTTTGCCGGCATCCTGCCACTGGTTGCGGAGCTGGCCACCCTGCGCGGCCTGCGGGAGCTGGTGATGACCACCAACGGCCTGCTGTTGCCAAAGTTTGCCCTACCTCTCCGGGAAGCCGGCATTAGCCGCCTCAATATCAGTCTGGATACCCTGGATCCCGACCGCTACCGGGCGATGACCAGAATCGGCGACCTCCACCAGGCCCTGGCGGGTATTGCCGCGGCCCGGCGGGCGGGCTTTGCCGCCATCAAGCTCAACGCGGTGGTGCTCGCCGGCAGCAATGACCACGAGGTGGCGGATCTGGCCCGCTTTGCCCTCGACGGTGGCATGGATATCGCCTTTATCGAAGAAATGCCCCTGGGCCACATCGACTCCCACCGTCGCCGGGACACCCAGTGTTTCAGCGAGCGCATCCGCGAGGCCCTTGCCAGGACCTGGGAATTGCTGCCCAGCGCGGAATCCACCGGGGGGCCGGCGCGCTATTTCCGGGTGCGGGGGAGCGCCAACAAAATCGGCTTTATTTCGCCCATGTCGCAGAACTTCTGCAGCCACTGCAACCGGGTGCGCCTAACCGCCGAGGGTCAGCTGCTGCTGTGCCTGGGGGAGGATCGCAGCCTCGACCTGCGGCGCCTGGTGCGCGCCAACCCCGGCAATCTGGAGCCCCTCAAGGAGGCCATCGTCGCGGCCATGGGTCGCAAGCCGGAACGCCACAACCTGGACAGTGGGCGGATCGACGTGGTGCGTTTCATGAACGCCACCGGAGGCTGAACCAGTGCTGGCCCTGAGGGCCGTGCGCCCCGCCCATCTGGCCCTGGCCCTCGCCACCCTGGCGTTTGCCGCCAACTTCTCGGTGTGGGTGCTCTATGCGGTGCTGGCGTTGCAACTGCAGGACAGCCTGGGCCTCTCCGCCACCGGCCTCGGTCTGCTGTTTGCCGCACCCATGGTCAGCGGCGCCCTGTTGCGGATTCCCGCCGGGGTGTTGTGTGACCGCGGCGACCCCAGGCCCATGTTCGCGGCGCAGATGCTGGTGGTGGTGCCGGCCCTGTTGCTGCTGTCCCGCGCCGACAGCCTGGGGGAATACCTGTTGCTGGGGCTGTGGATAGGTGTCAGCGGCACCTCCTTTACCTTTGGCATCTCCTATGTGGTGAGCTGGTTCGAGCGCAACCACCAGGGCACCGCCATGGGCATTTTCGGCGTCGGCAACGCTGGCGCCGCCATCACCCTGGCGCTGACCCCGGCGATCGTCGAGCACTGGGGCTGGGCCGCGGTGGGGCCGGCCTACGGGCTGGGGTTGCTGGCGGTGGCGCTGCTGTTCATCACCCTGGCGCCGGTGTCGCCGCCAGGCACCAGTGCTCCGGTGCCGGAGCGGGGTGGCCGTCCGGTGCTGATGCGGCTGCGTATCTGGCGCTTTGGTCTCTACTACTATTTTGTGTTTGGCAGCTTTCTGGCGCTGCTGCTGTGGCTGCCCCAGTACTATGTCAATGTCTACGGCTTCTCCAGCCACAAGGCCATGGCCTACACCCTGGTGTTTGCGGTGTCGTCCAGTATGGTGCGGGCACTGGGGGGCTGGTTCGCCGACCGCTACGGCGGCCGCGCGGTGAACTGGAGCGTGTTCTGGATCTGCCTGGTGTGCCTGTTTTTTCTGTCCTACCCGCCCACCACCATGACCATCCACGGGGTCCACAGCGATGTCCATATCAATATCCGCATCGATGCCCTGGTCTTCACCCTGTTGATCACGGTGATCGGCATCGCCCAGGGGTTTGGCCGCGCCAGTGTCTACAAGATCATCCACGACTACTATCCCAGGCACATGGGCACCGTCGGCGGCTTTGTCGCCGCCCTCGGCGCCCTCGGTGGGGCCACCCTGCCCATTGCCTTCGGCGTGGCGGTGGATCTGCTGGGTATCTACAGCGCCTGCTTCATGTTGCTTTACGGCGTGCTGGCGCTGTGCATGATCGTAATGTTCTTCGCCAACAAGACCGACAGGTTCCGCGACCGCCTGCGGGAGGCGAGTCAGCACAATTTTCTCGACCTGGATTAGGGGTGTTGTGGCAGGGCCGGCGGACGCCCGTGCACAGAACTCAAAACAGCGCGCAATAGGGAATGAAGGCCACCCTGTCGCCGGGGGTGATGGCAACCCCGGGGGGCTGCACCACCAGGCCATCGCCCCAGCTCGCGGAGGACAACATGCCGCTGCTCTGGTTGGGGTACACCTCCACTCCAAGCTCGCTGTGGCGGGCGCGGAGGTATTCCTGGCGGGTGCCCGCCTTGCGGGCGAACAGGGCGGGCACGGGGAATGGGGTTGCCCCGGTATCCCCAAGGCCCTGATAGCGCAGCAGGAATGGCCGCAGCAGGATCAGGGCGGTGACGAATACGGACCCCGGATTGCCCGGCAGGCCGACGAAGGGAATATCCCCCAGTTGGCCAAAGGCCAGGGGCTTGCCGGGCTTGATGGCGATTTTCCACAGGTCCAGGCGGCCAAGGCGCTCCACCACCCCCTTGACGTGGTCCTCCTCCCCCACGGATACCCCGCCGCTGGTAACCACGGCGTCGACGTTTGGCAGACACCCCTCGAGGGCGCTGGCCACGGCGGCGGGGTCGTCGCCGATGATCCCCAGGTCCACCATCTCCACTCCCCAGGCGGACAGCAGTCCGCGGAGGGTGGCCTGGTTGGAGTTGTAGATCTGCCCTGGGGCCAGGGGTTGGCCGGGGGGCACCAATTCGTCGCCGGTGGCGAACACGCCGACCCTCAGGGGCCGGTACACCGCCACCTCGGCGAGACCCAGGGAAGCCAGCAGGCCGAGGTCCTGGGGCCGCAGGCGGGCGCCCCGCTGCAGCACGGTGTCGCCCCTGCGCACATCCTGGCCACGGCCGCGAATATTGTCCCCCGGGCCGTTCTTCGCCGCCTGGATCAGCACCCGGCCGTCGGCGGCGGTGCAGTTTTCCTGCATCGCCACGGTGTCGGCGCCGGGGGGGATCTCCGAGCCGGTGAAAATTCGCGCTGCGGTGCCCGCGTCCAGCGGCGCCGGGGCGCGGCCGGCGGGAATGCGCTGGCTGATGGGCAGCCAGCGGTCCTCGCCGCCGAGGTCGCGGTGGGCGTAGGCGTAGCCATCCATGGCGCTGTTGGCCGCCGGGGGCACGTCCACCGGTGAGTGAATATCGGCCGCCAGCACCAGGTTGCGGGCGGCGAGGGTGGCGGTGGTGATCACCTGGACCCTGGCGTGGTGGCGATCGGCGGCGGCCAGAAGTTCGCTGAGGGCTTCGTCAACGGTGTGCATTGGGGGATCTCTCCTGGGGCGGTGGGTGGCGTGACGCTGACAGGGGCCGCCCCTGGTGTCAACCCCGGGGGGGCGGCCTATCACCGGGGGGATAGGTGGCGACCTTCCCGGGGTGAGGGTTGTGGCCGCGCCGCTACCACAGGGGGGGTAGGGTGGCGGAATTGGCGGCGGATGTTGACCTACATCAACGGCGGCGCAGCGCCCGGGTCTACCATGGAGCCGGAAATTCCCTAATGCTGACGCTCTTGCCGAGGTTGTTATGTCTGATAGCCACTCGCTGAATCTGCTCAAGTGGTCGGATCCCAAGATCAAGACCCTGCACATCACCTGGTTTGCGTTCTTTCTCAGTTTCGTGGTGTGGTTCAACCACGCGCCCCTGCTGGCCTTTATGAAGGAGGCCTTCGCCCTCAGTGACCAGCAGGTCAAGGCGCTGATGATCCTCAATGTGGCGCTGACCATTCCCGCGCGGATCGTGGTCGGCTCCCTGGTGGACAAATTTGGTCCGCGCAAGGTCTACAGTGGCCTGCTGATGCTGGCGGGCCTGTTCTGTATCGGCTTTTCCCTGTCGCAAACCTACGAACAGCTGGCCCTGATGCGCTTCCTCCTCGGCTTTGTCGGTGCCGGCTTCGTGATCGGTATCCGCATGGTGGGGGAGTGGTTTCCCCACAAGACCGTGGGTGTCGCCGAGGGCATCTACGGGGGCTGGGGCAATTTCGGGTCCGCCGCCGCCGCCATGACACTGCCCACCCTGGCCCTGATCTACGGCGGCGACAATGGCTGGCGCTATGCC
>CAZWUP010000122.1:0-7989 GCA_964637045.1 uncultured Porticoccaceae bacterium
GTTGTGCCGGTGGGGTGGGGGGGGGGGTGTGAAGTCCCGGCACCCGGTTGCGATTGATGGTGGCGGTTTTCAGGGGGTAGGCACCCCGGCCGCGATCGGCAAAGAAGTCCTTGAGCACCAGGCCAATCACCGGGAACGCCAATTCGTCCCAGGGGATATCCTGCTCGCGGAACAGTTCCGTGGCCAGGGACTCCTCCCCGGGGGAGAAATCGAGGTCCGCCAGGGTGGCGCGGTGGAACATGTAGACCTGACC
Organism: uncultured Porticoccaceae bacterium; assembly: GCA_964637045.1. Lineage (GTDB taxonomy): Bacteria > Pseudomonadota > Gammaproteobacteria > Pseudomonadales > Porticoccaceae > CAYXXZ01. Next base: position 254 of record CAZWUP010000122.1, read on the forward strand.
GATGTGGAGCACATCGTAGATGGCGTACAGGCCGTGGATGTCCACCCGGGCATTGGCTTCCTCCAGGGTTTCCCTGCCGGCCCCCTCGGCGATGGTTTCGCCGTGCTCGAGAAACCCGGCGGGCAGGGTCCAGAAGCCGTGGCGGGGCTCGATGGCGCGGCGACACAGGAGAACCCGGTCCTCGTGCACCGGGATGCAACCCGTTATAATTCTCGGATTGCGGTAGTGGACGTGGGCGCACGACGAGCACACATGGCGCTCCCTGTCGTCCCCCGCCGGCACCGCCAGCAGCAGGGGTTCGCCACATTGATTGCAGAATTTCATGTTGGGACTTATGGCTGAATTAATGGTCCGACAGTACAGTGTAAGCCACCAGAGAACAATATCTTGCTAGATCAGATACGACAGAAATTACAGCATCGGCCGCCACACCAGGCGCGGTTGCTGGGTGACGACGGGGTGCGGGAGGCGGCGGTGCTGATGGCCCTGACCGCCGGTGCGGATCCGAAGATGATTTTTATCAAGCGCGCCGAGCACCTCAGCAGCCACCAGGGCCAGGTGGCCTTTCCCGGCGGCATGTGGGAGCCGGAGGACGCCAGCTTGATTCACACCGCCCTCCGGGAAAGCGAAGAGGAAATCGCCCTGCCCCGGGGGGTGGTGGAAGTGGTCGCCGCCATGGATCCCAAGGTCACCCGCTTTTCGGTGCGGGTCTCTCCCTTTGTTGGCATCATTCCCGAGGGCCTGGTTTTTGTGCCCGAACTCGCTGAGCTGGACGCCGTGTTCCAGGTGCCCCTGAGCTACCTGATGACCCCGGAGAATTACACCAGGGCCAGGTTTCCCACCCCGGTGGGCACCTACGACGCCCCCTGCATTTTTTATGACGACTACTGTATCTGGGGCTTCACCTTTGGGGTGATGCTCGACATGCTCAGCGAAGTCTTCGCCTTCCAGCCTGCCGGCGGGGGAGAAGTGCTGGCGGTGAAGGGGGGGAGATAGCTGTGGCCAATCCAGACGTGCCGGTCAAATCCCCCTGTATTTCCCTGTGCACCCTCAATGAGGACGATGTTTGTGTGGGCTGCTACCGCACCCTCACCGAGATTGTCCAGTGGACCCGGCTGGACAACAGTCAGCGCCGCGCCGTGGTGGAGCTGGCCGGGCAGCGGTCCAAGGTCGGCAACCCCTTTGCCTGAGGGGCTTCAAGTGTCGCCGTCCCGGGAGGGGGGCGGGCCGATCTGCCAGGCTTTGGCCTCGATCACCTGCTTGTTGGACAGGGCCCGGGTTTCAAAGCGATAGCTGCCGAGGCGGAAGCACACGTTGCCCTCGGGAATCTCCTCCAGGATCTCCATCACCAGGCCGTTGAGGGTTTTTGGGCCCTGGGTGGGCAGGGTCCAGCCGGTGGCCTTGTTGATGTCGCGGATGCTGGCGCCGCCGCCGAGAATATAGGCGCCGTCCTTGCCCACCAGGATTTCGTCGTCGGCATTGGCGTCGTTGGTGGTGAAGTCGCCGACAATTTCCTCGAGGATATCCTCCAGGGTCACCAGGCCCAGAATCTCCCCGTACTCGTCCACCACCAGGCCGATCCGCCGCTTGTTCTTCTGAAAATTCACCAGCTGGACATGGAGAGGGGTGCTCTCGGGGACGAAATAGGGCTCCCGGGAGAAGCGCTTGATGGCCTCCTTGGTGAGCTGGCTGGAGCCGTTGCGCAGCAGCCGGTTGACCCTGCGCATATGGAGAATACCCTCGATATTGTTGATGTCGCCACAGAAGATGGGCACCCGGGTGTATTCCATGTCCATGATCTGATCCACCAGGGTGTCCATGTCCTGCTCGAGGTCGAGGCCGGTGATTTCGTTGCGGGGCACCATGATGTCGTTGACGGTGACCTTTTCCAGGTCGAGGATATTGATCAGCATACCCTGGTGGTCGGAAGGGATTTCCTCGCCGCTGGACTCATCCACCACGGTGCGCAACTCGTCCTTGCTCAGGGTGTCGTCCCGGCGGTTGGCGCCGTCGACCCCCACCAGGGCCAGCAGGCCGTTGGAGAAACGGTTGACCAGCCAGACCACCGGGTAGAGCACTTTCATCAGCGGCTTGAGCACCCAGCTGGCGGGAAAGGCAATGCGCTCGGGGCTGATGGCCGCCAGGGTCTTGGGGGTGACCTCGGCAAAGATCAACATGACGATGGTGAGGAGGACGCCGGCGAGGATTTCCGAGCCGGCGCCAAACAGGTTGACGGCAATGGTGGCGGCGACGATGGCGGCAAAGTTGTTGGCCAGGTTGTTGCCGATAAGGATAACCCCGATCAGGCGATCGGGTCGGTTCAGCAGCTTGTTGACGCGGCGCGCGCTGCGGTGCTTTTTGGCCAGATGCTTCAGGCGATAACGGTTGATGGACATCATTCCCGTTTCGGTGCCTGAAAAGAAGGCGGAGACCATCAGCAGCAGTACTAGCAGGCCGAATAGCAGCCCAGTCGGCAAATCGTCCAAGGCGGGTGAAGCCTCGCATTAACAGTGGGCACCCATGGTGGACAACTTTTACCGGGTTGGCAACACCCGGGGGCGCCGGTGGTCAGCCGGGGTTGCTGTTGAGCAGGATCTCCAGTACGAACTTGCTGCCCCAGTAGGCCAGGGCCAGCAGGGCAAAGCCACCCAGGGTCCAGCGGATGGCAATGGTGCCCCGCCAGCCGAGGCGCACCCGGCCCCACAGGAGAATGGCAAACACCAGCCAGGCTACCATGGAGAAGAAGGTCTTGTGGGCGAGGTGTTGAGCCCAGAGGTTGTCGACAAAGAAGAACCCGGTGAGCAGGCTCAGGGTAAGCAGGAAAAACCCCGCCCAGATAATTTCAAACAGCAGGGTTTCCATGGTCTGCAGCGGTGGCAGACCCTTGAGGAAACCGCCCGGGTGGTGGTTGCGCAGGCGCCAATTCTGATAGGCCAGCAGCAGGGCCTGCATGGCGGCAATGGTGAACAGGCTGTAGGCCAGCAGGGAGACAATCACGTGGCTGCCGATCCGCAGCGACAGGTGCTCGGCGTCGACGATGGTGTAGCCGAACAGCAGGCTGCAGATCAGCACCGCGGCGCTGGCGGGAAACAGCAGTATAAAGAGGCTGTGGAGCGGCTTCCTGATGCTGCTGAGCAGGACGATCAGGTTCACCGCAAACAGAATCAACACACTCACCGGCCACAGGGAGAAGTTGATGCCGGCGGGTGTGGCCAGCATCTGCAGTGCCGCCAGGCCGTGCAGGCACAGGCCGACGACGCCGCCGACAATCAGCCAGGTGTGTCTGGCGGGGCGCTGGGCGTTGAAGCGTTGAAAAAGATGATAGAGCGTCGCACTGATATAGAAAGCGGCAGCGGCAACAGCAGGGATGCTTACAACCATGTTCTCCGTCGTTCCGGGCCGAATGAATGGCCAAGTTTGTCACAGAAATCCCGTCCCGCAAAGCCTCGGCCATTAGGCTATAATCCCGCCACTCCAACAGTGACCCAGGCAGCGGATTTTTTACCATGGCGATGTTTGAATCTCTCAGCGACAGGCTCTCCCACACCCTCAGGAAGATTACCGGCAAGGCGCAGCTTTCCGAAGAGAATATCCAGGAATCCCTGCGGGAAGTGCGCATGGCCCTGCTGGAGGCCGATGTCGCGCTGCCGGTGGTCAAGGACTTTGTCGACCACGTCCGCCTGCGGGCCGTGGGCCAGGAGGTCAGCCGCAGCCTGAACCCCGGCCAGCAGTTCCTCAAGATCGTCAAGCAGGAGCTGGAGTCGGTAATGGGCACCGCCAGCGAGGGCCTCAACCTTGCGGTCCAGCCACCGGCGGTGATCCTGATGGCGGGGCTTCAGGGGGCGGGTAAAACCACCTCCGTGGCCAAGCTGGCCCGCTACCTGAAAGAGCGGGAGAAGAAGAAGGTGATGGTGGTCAGCGCCGATGTCTACCGGCCGGCCGCCATCAAGCAGTTGGAAACCCTGGCTGCCGACGTGGGGGCGGTGTTTTTCCCCAGTGCCGCCGACCAGAGCCCGGTGACCATCGCCACTGACGCGGTGGCGGCGGCGCGCAAGGCTTTTGTCGATGTGCTTATCGTCGATACCGCGGGCCGCCTCCATATCGACGCCGAGCTGATGGCGGAAATCAGCCAGATCCACAGCGCCATCAAGCCGGTGGAGACCCTGTTTGTCATCGACGCCATGATCGGCCAGGATGCGGTCAACACCGCCAAGGCCTTCAGCGAGGCCCTGCCCCTGACCGGGGTGGTGTTGACCAAGGTGGACGGCGACGCCCGCGGCGGCGCCGCCCTGTCGGTGCGCCATGTCACCGGCAAGCCCATCAAGTTCATGGGGGTGGGGGAAAAGACCGACGCCCTGGAGCCCTTCCACCCGGACCGCATCGCCTCGCGGATTCTCGGCATGGGGGATGTGCTGTCCCTGATCGAGGAGGTGGAGCGCAAGGTCGACCACAAGAAGGCCGAAAAGCTGGCGCAAAAGGTCCAGAAGGGCAAAAGCTTCGATCTCGAGGACTTGCGGGACCAGCTCCACCAGATGCAAAACCTCGGCGGCATGGGGGCCATGCTGGAAAAGCTGCCGGGGATGGGCAATGTGGCTCAGCTAGCCGAGCAGTCCAATATGACCAGTCAATTCAAGAAGATGGAGGCCATTATCAACTCCATGACCCCGGCGGAGCGGAAGAACCCGGACATGCTCAACGGCTCCCGCAAGCGGCGCATCACCCAGGGTTCCGGAACCAGTATCCAGGATCTGGGACGGTTGCTGAAGCAGCACAAGCAGATGGCCAAGGTGATGAAGAAAATGAAGGGCAAGGGGATGGCCAATATGATGCGCGGGCTGGCGGGGAACCTGCCCTCCGGCGGCATGCCCCCGGGGGGATTCCCCCGCTAGCGGCCAGGCTGGCGCGGAGCTTACAGTGTGTATTCGCGGTGTATCGCGAAAAGCAGTACCGGATTCATGTCCGCCACGCAGCCCCTCAGGAAAACTCAGCGCAGCGCTACCTTTACCGTTAGTTACCCGAAAAACTTTGGGACAGCAATGGGTTGCGAGATTACTTCGTCGCTGCGCTCCTCGCAATGACAACTAAGCAGAGGTTCCTTGCGGGCTTGTTAGTGCTTCGGGGTCTGACCCCAGGACTGCGGCCTCGCACCTTGGGCGGGCTTGCTCACAAGTCGGAAATTGGGGTGACGATTTGGGGTCGAGGGCAGAGGTTTCCAGCAGCGTCGGCGACAGGACGTCGCCGACGCAGGCTACAGGGATGTACTGGTGCCGGTGCTGGAAACCTCTGCCCTCGGCCACCACCGCCCTGTAGCCTTTGAATCTGACTTAGGTGTAAGTTAGGGCCATTGCCTTAAATGGTTTTCTTCGCCAGGGTTTTCCCGTAGAATACCGCGCCTTTACGGGTGCGCCGGATTTCGTTGGTGGCAGCCCCGGTTTGCACCACTGTATTTAGTGTCTGGCACGGCCAGAAATTCCAACTGTAGTATTTTTGAGAAGAGATTATCCATGGTAACGATTCGACTGGCTCGCGGTGGCTCCAAAAAGCGTCCGTTCTACCACATCACTGTGTCCGACAGCCGCGCAGCGGCCACTGGCGGCTTTATCGAACGCCTGGGCTTTTTCAACCCCGTCGCCCGCGGCAACGAAGAGCGCCTGCGGGTCGACCTGGACCGCGTCAACTTCTGGCTCGGCCAAGGTGCCCAGCCCTCGGAGCGCGCCGCCCAGCTGGTTAAGGAAGCGGGTCGCCTGCAAGCCTGATCGGCCTGCCGGGTTCGCTTGTGAGTGCCGCCAAGGCGCCGGAAAACCCCCAGAATCTGGTGGTTGCCGGCAAGATTTCGACAGTCCACGGCGTCAAGGGCTGGCTGAAGATTCACTCCTTCACGGACCCAGAGAGCAATTTGTTTGACTATCAGCCGTGGTGGATAAAGGCAGCCTCCGGCTGGCAGCGGTTGGAGGTGGATCAGTTTCGCACCGTCACCAAGGGCTTTATCGCCCACTTTCGCGGCCTGGACGACCGCGAGGATGCCCGGCTCTACTGCCAGCGCGAGATTTACGTCTCGGCAGAGGTGTTTCCCCCCGCCGAGGAAGGGGCGGTGTACTGGCACCAGCTGCAGGGCCTGAGGGTGGTTTCCACCTTCGCCGGTGGCGAGCAGTTGCTGGGTGAGGTAGAGGGGTTGCTGGAAACCGGCGCCAACGACGTCCTTGTGGTGCGTCCGGTGGCTGGCAGTGTCGACCACCGGGAGCGCTTGATTCCCTATATCGACCAGTGCGTGCTGGAGGTCGACCTCGATGCCCGCAGGATGATCGTCGACTGGGATCCCGGTTTCGAGACCCGCAACGACTGAGGGGTTGCAGCCCTTGCCAGAGCGTTTTGTGCGATGAAGAAGATAGCCCTGGTCACCCTGTTTCCGGAAATGTTTGCCGCGGTGTCCGAGTACGGTATTACCGGTCGGGCACTTCGCGACGGCCTCTGGGGGATGCAGTGTTTCAACCCCAGGGACTACACCGCGGACAGGCACCAGACCGTGGATGATCGCCCCTACGGTGGCGGGCCGGGAATGGTAATGATGATCGAGCCCCTGCGGGGGGCGATCGCGGACGCCAGGCGCTGGGCCGGTGACGGCGGGGCCGCGGGGGTCAAGGTTATCTACCTGTCCCCCCAGGGTCAGGTGTTCAACCAGCGGGGCGTCGCCCGCTTGGGGGCGGAGGCAAACCTGGTGCTGGTGGCCGGCCGCTACGAGGGTGTCGACGAGCGGCTGATCGAGCTGGAAGTCGACGAGGAGTGGTCCATCGGCGACTATGTGCTCAGCGGCGGGGAGCTGCCGGCGATGGTGATGATCGACGCCCTGGTGCGGACCATCCCCGGGGCCCTGGGGCATGTGGATTCGGCCCAGCAGGACTCCTTTGCCGAGGGCCTGCTCGACTGCCCCCACTACACCAGGCCGGAGGTGTACCAGGGGCGCGCAGTGCCCGAGGTGTTGCTGTCGGGCAACCACGGCAAGATCAGGCAGTGGCGCCTGCGCCAGGCCCTGATCCGGACCTGGCAGCGAAGACCGGATTTATTGACTGGCCTGCAGCTCAGTGCCGAGCAGCAGGCCATCGTAACGGAGCTGGCCGATGGCCAGCACCACCAGCTGGCGGATGATGACCCTACCTGAACCGGGTTGGCCATCCTCTCCGGCCAGTGCTACTCAACAAGGTGGCGTGCCACCAAAGTACCAATACTATCTATGAGAATAGAGGAGCGAACCATGAGCAACAAGAACCCCATCATCGCAGCCCTTGAAAAAGAGCAGATGACCAAAGAGATTCCCGCCTTTGCCCCCGGCGACACCGTTGTCGTCCAGGTCAAGGTCAAGGAAGGCACCCGCGAGCGACTGCAGGCCTTCGAGGGCGTCGTGATCGGCAAGAAGAACCGCGGCCTGAACTCCGCCTTCACCGTGCGCAAGAACTCCAACGGCATCGGTGTGGAGCGCACCTTCCAGACCTACAGCCCGCTGGTTGAGAGTATCGCCGTCAAGCGTCGCGGCGCAGTTCGCCAGGCCAAGCTGTACTACCTGCGGGAGCTGTCCGGCAAGGCTGCCCGGATCAAGGAAAAGCTCAACTGATCGCGGTGGCGACGGCGTAAAAAAAAGCGGCTTCGGCCGCTTTTTTTATGAGATGGAAGGCACAATCCCCCATCCCCCATCCCCCATCCCCCATCCCCCATCCCCCATCTCCCATCCAGCCTGCTACACT